>DHUT01000014.1 GCA_002409285.1 Firmicutes bacterium UBA5227
TTGAAAACATTTTCGCATTAACTCAACGGTATAATTAAGAAAGGAGATATTTACATGCGAAACTACATTTTGAAAAGACTGGGAATCGGGCTGTTGCTTCTTTTCTGTGTATCCTTCCTGGTCTTTAGTATGATGTATATGATGCCGGGAGATCCCGTAACACTTATGGCAGGTCCTCTGGCAAAGGCTGAAAATTTAGAGGGGTTAAGACATCAGTACGGTCTTGACAGACCTTTGTTGGTGCAATATGCTGACTGGATGAAAAAAATGATCTTCGAGGGTGATTTTGGTATTTCTTACAAGTACAGAATAGATGTTGCGGCATTGCTCAAAAAGGCTATACCCATAAGTCTTAAGCTTACAGCAACAACTTTAGTCATAGCCGAAGCTGTTGCAATACCACTGGGACTTATGTGTGCCTTTAAGAAGGATACCTTGTTTGACAGAATAACAGTCAACACAACCTTAATTCTCACAGCCATACCTTCATTCTGGCTTGCGGTATTTATGATGCTGATTTTTGCAGTCAAGCTTAAATGGTTTCCTTTAAGCGGATTCGAGTCCTGGCGAAATTATGTGCTTCCTGTAGCAACAGGAGTAACAGGCGGACTGGCTGGCACCATAAGACTTACTAAATCCGAAGCTTTGGAGGTTTTAAGAGAAAAGTATGTAACAACTGCTTATGCCAAGGGCTTGGATCGTAAGACAGTACTTACAAAGCATGTTTTGCGTAATTCATTAATTGTAATTACGGTGAATCTTTTCATGTCGTTTCCATGGCTGATTTCCGGATATATAATAATAGAAAAAATATTCGGCATACCGGGCATGGGGAGCTTATTGGTAAATTCAATAATTTATCAGGATTTTAATGTTGTACAGGCAATTATAATGATAGTTACTGTATTGACAATAATATGCAACATATTAAGTGATGTTGTACTGGGAATGTTAGACCCCAGAATCAGAATTTCAGTAACAGGCGGTGACAAATAATGAACGACAGTCCATTAAAGGAATTTTTAAGTTCCTGTTATAAAAATGTAAATTTCATGATTGGCTTTATAATTGTATTAAGCATAATTATACTGGCAATATTTGCAGACCAGATTGCTCCTTACGGATATGATGAAGCACATCCGCAGGATATACTGGTCGGACCTTCTTCACAATACTTATTCGGCACAGATAACATGGGAAGAGATTTATTCAGCCGAATAGTTTACGGAACAAGAATTACTCTTAAGGTTGCCCTTATCGGTGCTGGTCTTGAACTTATTTTAGGTGTGACCATAGGTCTTATATGTGGATACTTCGGCGGTTTTTGGGACAGAGCATTAACATTTATAGCTGACATGACCTGGTGTATACCGGGAATGATTATGGCTCTTGCTGTTGTTACCATCATCGGATCGGGACTGACAAACGCAATAATAGCGATTGCACTGGTAGGCTGGGCCTCCTATGCAAGAATGGTTCGTGCAAAAACAATGTCCATAAAAAACCAGGCGTTTATTGAAACGGGCATATCTTTCGGTGAGAGTTCGCCTTCCATAATGTTCAGGTACATTCTGCCGAATATTATTCCGGTTTTAATTGTAACAATTTCCATGGAATTGCCGGGAATTGTTATGTCAACCACTACACTTAGCTTTCTTGGGGTAGGTTCACAGCCTCCGTCACCTGACTGGGGACTGATGGTATCCGAAGGAATAAACTTCATATCCAGGGGACCTTGGCTTTGTATTTTCCCCGGACTTGCACTTATTTACACGGTATTTGGATTTAATGTACTGGGTGAAGGACTTCGTGATTTGCTTGACCCAAGAATGAAATCACAGTAAAGGAGGTCAACATGAACGAGGAATTATTAAAGCTAAACAAATTATGTGTGGATTACAAGGTTAAGGGCGGATACCTGTCTGCGGTTAAAAATGTTTCTTTTTCTATAAACAAAGGAGAGATTTTTGCTATTGTAGGTGAATCAGGATGTGGCAAATCCACCATAGCCCACTCAATCCTGCATCTTTTACCGGAGCATAATGAAGTAATAAAGGGAAATATATATTTTAAGGGTTCAGACATAAACCAGTTTACGGAGAAACAGCTTGAGGGCATACGAGGAAGAGATATAGGAATGATATTCCAGAACCCTCTTGATTCACTTAACCCGGTGTATACCACAGGATTTCAGGTAGCAGAGGGAATAATGCTTGACAATGTTTCTAAGATTGATGCATGGAACAGGGTTGTACAGCTATTCAAGGATGTTAAAATGCCTGATGCCGAAAAACGTGCCGAAAGCTATCCTCACGAGCTTTCAGGCGGAATGAGACAGAGAGTTATGATTGCAATGATGCTTGCCAGGATGCCTGAGCTTCTGATTGCAGATGAACCGACAACGGCTCTTGATGTTACAATCGAAGCACAGATTTTGAATATAATAAAGGAACTCAGGGATAAACACAATACAGCAGTAATGCTTATTACCCACAACTTTGGTCTGGTTGCCGAGGTTGCCGACATGGTTGCCGTAATGTATGCGGGAGAAGTTGTTGAACAGGGAACTGTATATGACATATTTGACAACCCAAAGCACCCTTACACAACTCTTTTAATGAAGGCTTTGCCGAGAAAAACAAAAAAAGAAGGTCGTCTTCAGACAATTGGCGGAAGTGTTCCGAGACTTACAGAAAACAAACCCGGATGCAGGTTTGAAAACAGATGCCCATATGCCATGGATGTATGTAAGAATCAGGATCCTGCAGAATATAATGTTACGGATTCACATACCTACAGTTGCCATCTGGGCAAGGAGGTGAAATAATGAGCGAACCCATTATTGAATTAAATAACCTGAAAAAATATTTTGCAATAAATAACGGAGTATTAGCTAAAAATTCCTATGTCAAGGCTGTGGATGATGTAACTCTTACAGTAAACAAGGGTGAAATCATGGGTCTTGTAGGTGAATCGGGGAGTGGAAAAACTACTCTTGCAAGAGTTATATTGAATCTTACCAAACCTACGGACAGCCACGTTACATTTGACGGAGTAAATCTGTCAAAGGCAACCAGAAAGGAAATGAAAAAATTCAGAACAGAGGTTGCGGTAGTTTTTCAGGATCCTGCTTCAAACCTTAATCCCAGAGACACGGTTATGGGTTCCATAACCAGACCTTTGATACTTCACGGAATGTCAAAAAAAGAAGCGGATAAAAAGGCTCTTGAAGCTCTTGAGCAGGTGAAAATGGATTCAAGGTATCTTAACAGCTACCCTCACCAGCTTTCGGGGGGTCAGTTGCAGCGTATTGCCATTGCAAGGGCATTAGTTCTTGATCCCAAGGTTATGATACTTGATGAACCTACATCAGCTCTTGATATTTCAGTACAAGCTCAAATATTGAATCTGCTGCTGGATTTGCAGGAAAATCTGGGACTTACCTACCTTGTAATTACCCATGACCTGAATGTTATACGCTATATCAGCGACAGAATTGCAGTAATGTACCTGGGTAAGCTGGTAGAACTGGGAACAACCGAGGAAGTTATAGATAATCCGAAACATCCGTATACAATGGGATTGATGGCGGCTTCCCCAATTTTGAACCCTCATGAAAGAAACAGAGAAAAGCATCTGATGCAGGGAGACCCGGGAAGCCTGATAAATCTTCCCACAGGATGTCATTTCCATCCCAGATGCCCCTATGCAACTGAACGTTGTAAAAAGGAGGTTCCTAAGGATATAATCTTTCCGGACGGACACCAGGTTAACTGTTTTTTATATGATGAAAAGAATAAAACAACAAGCGAATATACCGGATAGTTATCTATCGTATATTATATATTTTAAAAAATTATTTAAATCTTAGGAGGAAAAAATGAGTAAGAAAAGAATACTGAGCTTTGTTTTAACTGCAGCTATGGTTCTTTCTGCCCTTACCGGATGTGGTGGTAACGGCAATGATTCTAACAATAACGCAAACAGCGGCGGAAGCACAGGAGGCAAAACTCTTATTGTTCGTGACGGAGCATGGGAGGGAACAGATGTTTTCCAAGTATCATGGTGGACTGACATGCAGTGCCTGATTGGAGATACTATACTTGAAAAGGATCCTGAAACAGGTGATGCTCTTCCCGGAATTGCATCAGAGCAGAAATGGAGCGATGATGGACTTACATGGACTCTTACATTCCCTGAGGGTATGTATTATTCAACAGGAGAACAGGTTGAACCGGAGGATTTCATAGCAAGTGTTGAATACGGCTTGAAAGTAAGCCCATATTCAGACGGCTACAAATGTATTGAATCCATGGAAGTTGACGGACGTGATGTAATTGTTCACCTTAGTGAATATCAGGCAGACATGCTGTACAATTTCCAAACTTCATTTATCGCACTTATCGATAAAGATGAAATAGACAATATGTCTTCCGACGATATGCTTTGGGGATGTCATCCTTACGGAGCGTACTATGTTGATGATTATCAGCCGGGAGCTTACGCTACATTAAAGGTTAACGAAGGATATAAGACCAACAATCCAAATCTTAAAAACCAGGGTGTACCTCCGATTAAAGATATAAAGGTAGTATTTACAGGAGAGGCTTTTACACAGGCTCAGGGCATCCAGAATGGAGATTATGATGTACTTGCATCTGTTCCGGCAGAATATTATGATGAGCTGAATAAGGCAGACAGTGTTGAAGTAGTTCCGGCATCCGGTGCTGAGGTACATTACACAGAGCTTAATATGGCTGATCCGCTTTTCCAGGATATTAATGCTCGTAAGGCAGTTATACACGCCATCAGCAGAGATAACCTCGGAGTTTATCTGAGTGTATTCGAAAAACCGGCGTACAGCCTTGTCCTTTCAAAATGTTTGAACTACTCAGAGGATGCTGTTGACTATTACAAACAAAATTACGGATATGACGTTGAATTATCAAAGAAACTTCTTGCAGATGCAGGCTGGACTGATACAAATAACGATGGTTTTGTTGATAAGGATGGTCAGAATTTTACATTTGAGTTTGACTGCAGAGATGATGAAGTAGCTAAGAAAGCTGCTCAGTCCATACAGCTTGACTTAAAAGCTGTGGGAATAGATATGCAAATAAAAACACAAAACTGGTCATATGTTAACCAGGATGTGGTAGACGGTAACTTCCAGATGGCATACCTGGGTCTTGGCTGGGGAGAACCATTCCTCTTAATGGATAACTTCTGCAGCAGAAATCCTGAGAAAACCAACCCTGATCCTGAAAACTATAATGCAATGGTTAAAGCAGCAAGAGGTACAGTTGATTATGATGAGAGAACAAAGATGATTACAGAGCTTCAGGAAAAATTGTTTGATTATGCAACAATTATTCCTCTTATAGACAATGAAGGCTTCAGATGCTGGAGATCTGAAATCAAAGGTATTGTTCACACTCCAACAGGAGGCTTCTACCTTGGTGATGTAGTTACAGATGCAGACGGAAACTTCAGAAACGTTCAATAATAAGCAAAAATTATACAAAACAAATAAGCAGAGGATTATCCCCTGCTTATTTGTTTTATTATATCAATTATAAAAATTCCCTTAAACCCTTTACTTCCTTTCCATTGAAACCAACGGTGGTTTCAGCATGGTACAAAGAGCTTATTACCGCTTCTTCAACAGCTTCTACAGATGCTTCAAAAACACGGTCTATATTTTCATCATAAAACATCTTTGTCTCTATAATATCCGTATTGCTGTAATGAGGAAGCCTGTTAGCAGTAGTAAAGGCTATAGCTACATCACCGCTGCCGTTGCCCATGTAGGAACCTGTCCTTGCAAGAGATATGGAAGCTCGTTTTGCCACTCTTTTTAATTGTCTTTCAGAAAGGGGAATATCTGTAGCTATAATAATAATAATCGAACCCTGATCCTTTTTATTGTTCTGTGCCTCCTTTATTCTTCGCCCTATGTGATCTCCGCCGATTGTCAAATTGCCGGAGCCTCCAAAGTTAGACATAACCATGGCACCCATGGTGTATTCTTTACCATCAATATCCAAAACCCTTGATGCAGAGCCCAAACCACCCTTAAACCCAAGACAGCACATTCCGGTTCCGCTGCCCACAGCCCCTTCCTCAAAAACATCAGAAGGTGAATTAAGAGCTTTGAATACGTCTTCTTCAGTTACATGAAGTCCGCGTATATCGTTTAATGAACCATCATTACACTCTGTTACAACGCAATTAACAGTTCCTGTCGTAGTTCCTATATCCTTGTTTTGCTCAAGCATATACTTTGTCAATGCTGTTGCTGCAGTACCAATGCTGAGTGTATTAGTCATAACAATGGGAGTTTCTATCGTTCCCAGCTCCTCTATCTGTATCAGACCCATACTTTTACCAAATCCGTTCAAAACGGCTGCTCCTGCCATAACCTTATCTTGAAATATATTGCCTTCATGAGGAAAAATTACCGTAACTCCCGTATTAACATCCCCGTTTTGTATGGTAACACTCCCCACTTTCACGCCTTTTACATCTGTAATGAGATTTTTGCTGCCTTTCTTATACTTTTCATATAGATTTAATCCACTGTTACTTGGTAAACCCATAATTGTGCCTCCTAAATATGATTTTCGCTATTCACTGTAAAATATGTAGCAATAATTATGCCAATCATTCACTGAAAATAAATGCCTTCCTCATAGCATATATGAATTGGATTTAATTAAATAGGTTAAACTTCAAACCTTTTTTTACATTTAATTACGTTTAATCCCATTAATATATTCACAGCCAAAATATTTTATTGAAATATCAGAGCATCAGACCGTTGTCATTCTGAATAAAAATCAGTAGATTACAGTTTCAGGAATTTCCTCTTCGGATTTCAGGGGATCTTCATAATCGACCTCGACCTTGGATATTCTGTCAAATTTTTTTTCGATCTTGTTGGAGGTAATATGAATTTTATCCACATCGTCAGAAACCTTTTTGATATCCTTGGCAAGGGAATCCCATCTGTCTTTATAAAGCTTAAACTCTCTTCCCAGCTTGTTAAGCTCTTCGTGAATTACGCCCGCATATTTTTCTCTCTCCATGTTTCTCATAACAACCTGTACTGTAGACAGTACAGACATCAGTGTTGTGGGAGAAGCAATCCATATTCTTTTAGCAGATGCATAATCGATTAAGTCCTGGTGGTATGCGTTTATCTCCGCAAATATTGCTTCCGCAGGTAAAAACATTATTGCTTGCTCTGAGGTTTCGCCTCCTATTATGTACTTTGATGAAATATCATTTATATGCTTTTTTACATTTGTTTTAAAATCTCGTTCATAGGTCTTTCTTTCCGGCTCAGATATACTTTTATCAATCATTCTCTGATAATTTTCCAGGGGGAATTTCGAATCTACACAGAGCTTCCCCACAGGTTGGGGAATATACAGCACCGCATCTGCTATTGTACCATTTGGAAGCTTTTTCTGCAGCTCATATATTTTGCTGTTATTTTCACCAAAAACTGATGATAGTATATGGTTAAGCTGCACTTCTCCGAAGGTTCCCCTGCTCTTTTTGTCTGTGAGAATATCCTGCAATGACACAATGTTAGTTGACAGACTGTCGATCTTTTTCTGCGCCTCATCTATTTTTGAGAGTCTTTCCAGAACATTTGCGAATGTTTTGTTGGTTTTCTCAAATCCTTCGTTCAGCCTTTCCTCGACACGCACATTTATTTTATCTAAATTTGAACCAACCTTATCGTTTAATGACGAGAAATTATTATTTAGTGTTCTTGATGTTTCATTGCTGAAGTTCATAAATGCTTCAGTCATTTTATTTGTATTTCTCTCTAACTTTTCAACTGTTTCCAGCTTATTTGAAAGCATTTCTTTAAGCTGCTTTTGCTCTGAATCAGCTATTTTTTTAGAAACAGCATCTGTCAGGTTAAGGTTGTTTTGACCTAAGCTTATTTTCATCTCAGAAATTATGTGTTCTTCCATTCCTCTTCCGGATGATTTAATTAAAAGTAATATATTTAATATTATTGATATTATTGATATTACAAGCAAAACAATTATTAAAGTATCCATGACACCCTCCTCGTCCTTATAATATTAACTCATAATCGAACATTTGTCCATCTGAATTTCAAAATTAAAGAACGACATGCATCGTTCCCTGAAATTATAATTGATTTATTGATTTATTGATTAACTTAGGCTGCTGTCAAACTTGGCTTTTATCTTCCATATATTGTTCTCTCTCACAGCATTCCATTTAACATTGTCTTTTTCAATTACCTGTTTGGTCTCTCCGTCTGTAACTTCTATTTTATAATATACGTCTACCGTTGCCAAATCCTTGTTGCTTTGATCCATTGTATAGCCATATACTTTATAATTTAGCAGCTTAATGTTTAAAGCTTCCTGCAGCTTTGCATACTCATCAAAATCCTTTTCTCTGTCGCTGACAGGTGTCATAAGGTACATGTAGCTATATCTGTTCTCTAACATTCCAGATAAAAACTTATCTGCCCCATCAGCAGGTGATTTTTCCCTGTAATCCAGTTCTCCCTTATCCAACGGATATGTTCCGCTGACTTCAGCTTCACTTAGCATAAATGAATATGGGTCATAGGAATTGCTTGGATTCCATATCATGTATTCTGTTATGCCAAGCTCCTTGGCGGCAATTATCTGTGCCCTGACTTTATCGGGTCCGTATTCTACGCCTGCCCAGTCAAAATCCTGAATCCAGGGTCTTATTACAGGTGGTTTTTCCATGGATGAATTCTTTTCAACAGCTTCCTCCATGGCTCCCTTTACAACCAGGTATGGCTGTACATTTGGATTCTCCAGACCGTACCAACCGGTAGAATAGTGGCTTGGATATACCATGGGTGCCATATTGTCAACGTGCTCTCCCATAATAATCCATGTCTGCCCTATATCCTCCGGATAATCGTCCCAGGTTCTGGTGGTAATTCCAAATACATCTGCCCCTATATTTACACTGTACGGCTCAAGTTCTTTCCGTGCATACTGCAAAAACTCTGCAATTGCCACATCCTTGTCGCGATCGTTTCGTCCTGGAAATTCGGTAATGGGGTTATATTTTTTAGCACCGTCAGGAAATCTCACATAATCAAACTGTATTTCATCAAAGCCTAAAAGTGATGCTTCTTTTGCAATAGCCACGTTATAATCCCAAACATATTTATCGAATGGGTTAATCCACGGAATATTGCCGCTGTTAGGGTCAAGCCACGTTCCACCGGATTTAAGCTGAATAGAGTGCTCCGGACTTTGAACGGCAAAATTTTTGTCTTTAAAGGCAACTATTCTTCCTATGGTATAAATATCATAATCCTTTAAAACCTGCAGCATGTTCTTTATATCTTTTATTGGAATAGGTGTTTCAGTATTCAGTTTCTGAACAGCTTCAACGTTGCTGTCATAAGTTATGAACCCGTTGTCATCTTTGACATTTATAACAATTCCATTAATTTCAGTTCCAACGGCAATACCGATAATTTTCTCAAATTTATTTGCATTTTCTGCACTTGCCCAAAGCTGTTTTGCCTTTTCAGCGTCATTTTCGGCCAAAGCTTTTATATATGCACCGTAGGCATCTATATTTTCTTTGTTAAGAGAACTTCCCGCCGTATATCCTGTGGCATACAGCGCCTTAACCTCAGTGTTTTTCTTTTCTCTCTCTTCCCCCACGGGAACTAATGGGACATAGAATTCTCCAAGTTCTGTTTTTCTCTGCTTTTCTAATTCTTCTCTTTCGGATTTTTTCTTTTCCAGCTCCTGAGCAGCCTTTTCTTCTTCTGTCATTTCAGGTTCGGAAGGAATAACATCAACTTCAGTTTGATTCGTTTCCTCCGAGGGTATGGGTGAGTTTGAATTAACCTGATCTGCACAGCCTGTTAATACCATTGTCAGTAAAAATATTATTATTGCCTTTTTCATAATTCCTCCTAAATGCTTTATGTAGATATAGGTGAAAACCATACCCATTATTATGTTATTACATCCTTGTAGAAAAATATAACTCATATTGAATGATTTTATCATAAATATACTTTGCAATCAACAAATATTGCACGATTTTTCAATTTTCGACACATGTAATATTTAACAAAACATGAAATGTAAATATTACTATTCTCGAGCACAATCTTATAACACAAACAAAAAATAACTCCTTGACATTAATGTTCGTAAATTATATAATTTTTTTAGCAAACCATAAGGAGGATATTATGCTGACTGCAATAGTAGGTATTAATTGGGGAGATGAAGGTAAGGGCAGAATGGTAGATTTACTGTCTGCTGATTATGATGTTGTATGCCGATACCAGGGTGGAAACAACGCAGGTCATACAGTTGTCAATGAATCGGGAAAATTTATACTTAACCTGATTCCATCAGGTATTTTAAGACCTGAAGTTGTAAATGTTATGGGTAACGGTATGGCAATAGACCTGGAACACCTCCACAAGGAATTAAATAATTTGAGAGACGCGGGTGTAAAGATAACACCTGATAATTTAAAAATCAGCGATAGAGCGATTATTTGTCTTCCCTATCATGTTAAACAGGATATATTGGAAGAAGAACGTTTAAAAGACTTAAAATTTGGCTCCACAAGGAGAGGCATCGCTCCTGTATATGGTGACAAATATTTGAAAAAGAGCATAAGAATGGGTGACTTGCTTAATAAGGAATATCTTAAAAAACGTGTTGAGCAGGTTGTTGAGTGGAAGAACCTTGACATTGCAGGAGGGTATAAATCTATAGAATTTTATGCCGAGGATATGTATAACTGGCTTTTAAAGTATGGCGAAGAAATGGAGGAGTACATTTGTGATGTTGGAATATATCTTAATAACGCGGTAAAGAACAATAAACAAATAATGTTTGAAGCTCAGCTCGGAGCATTAAAGGACATAGATTTTGGAATTTATCCTTATACTTCATCTTCTTCCACCATAGCAGCCTATGCGCCCATAGGTGCCGGTGTGCCGGGATTGAAATTAGACAGGACAATCGGAATCATGAAGGCATATTCTTCATGTGTTGGAGAGGGTCCTTTTACTGCTGAAATGTTTGGGGAAGAGGCTAAGGCACTCAGGGAAGCAGGCGGTGAATATGGAGCTGCCACAGGTCGGCCCAGAAGAGTTGGACCCTTTGATATTGTCGCATCCAGGTACGGTGTACGTGTTCAGGGAGCAACAATGCTTGCCTTGACTAAGCTTGATGTCATGTCATACATGGATAAAATACCTGTTGTCACTGCCTATAATATTGACGGTAAAATTACGGAAGAGTTCCCCATGGGCACTGATCTGGATAAGGCAACGCCGGTTATAGAATATGTAGACGGCTGGAAATGTGATATCGGAAAATGCAGAAAAGAATCTGAACTTCCCAGAGAGGCTTACAATTATATAAAGTATCTTGAAGAAAAGGTGGGCTCCCCTATAAAATATGTATCGGTAGGGCCTGAAAGAGATGATTATTTAACAATGGGCGAGCTGTAGATACAATAGCAATAGCGGAGAACTTGCTGAACAGTTTTAAAAAAACAGGTATTATTTACCTGTTTTTTTTACGCCGCTAATCCATTGCTCGTCTGTGAATTTTCGGTTTTATGTTTTTTATATAGGCTGTTATGAATATCGTAAATGCATAGTCATATACTATGAAAAGCACCTGTCCTGCAAGTATCATCCACCATGTCAGTTTAAGCGGTGTAAAAAGTTTTACAGCAAAGTACATTGCAACAAGTGATGCGTTAAAGTATATTAGCTTTACACCATGCAATATATATTTATTGTCTATTTTTATTTCCAGCATATACTTAATTAGGCTGTACAGACCGAAAAAGATTACATACGTAATCAATTCGACTTTGTTGAATGTTAAAAAGAAGCCCAGTAAACATGATGCAATATAAAAAACAACTCCGCTTTTTACACCAAATTCTTCTATCACTATCCCTATTAGCAATGCGGCAACAGCAAATAATATTATTGTATTTGTTTCTATAACAGATGAAAGAATTATAAATAGCTGGTTTAGTCCCAAAAGTACTCCAAGGTATGCAACATCTTTGCTTTTTAGCAGCATGGAATCAGGTCTCCTCCCAGACATTCACACAAACAGTCAGCACAAATAAGATTGGTGCAGCAATCTGCACTTGAGCTGCTATTTCCGTAATTGTATGTTCTTTGTGTATAGTTATTTTGCATATTCATTACCTGATTTAGAAAATTTCTGTATTCGTAGTTTCCCGGATCAATCCTCACAGCATTTTGAACATATTGAACTCCCTGAGCGATAGAACCCATATTTACCAGGCAAACACCCATTAAATAGTTCCATTCGGCATTTCTTACAGACACACTGTTCAACATTCTTATGGCTTCCTGAAATCTGCCGGACTGAACCTGCTGTCTTACACCGGAAAGGTTCCCGGAACCATTTCCGTATGAACCCGCACCGCCTCCACTGTTTTGATACGAATATGAGCCGGATGAATTGCCATTCATAATTTCATCATATGCCCACTGAATTTCCTTGAATTTTTCTTCTGCCAAATCCTGCAGGGGGTTATTTTCATTCATGTCAGGGTGATATTTTTTTGCCAGCTTTCTGTATGCACTTTTCACCTCATCCTTTGAAGCACCTCTTTGCAAGCCTAACACTTCATATGGGTCTTTCATTCTTTTTCTCCTTTTTGTCCTTTTTGTCCAGTTTACTTATTAATCCAGAGTATATTATATTATCAATTGTCCCCTTGTCCTGCACTAATGGCAGCTTTTCTATTTCATCGCTTAAAAAAGCAAGATTGAGTGTTATCAAATCTTTTGCATATTGATTTTTGTCATCAACCTTTAAAAGGTTGAAAGGATTGTAAGAATTATTTTCTTCGTCCTTTTTCATATCATCGTATGCGTCGATGTAATAGATAAATTTGCCAAGGTAAAAGCCTGTTTTCCTTATGCTTTTTTCCCACTCATCATTTTTATACAGAAATATTTCTTCCATCAGATGCCCGAATTCATTTGAAACAGCATCTACATCTTTAGTTCCGCTTTTTTCAAGAACAGATATATTATTAAGCCTTTCTTTAATTATTGCAGTCTTTTCTGGCATGCTTTTGCCGGATTTATTAAATTCCCCTGTGAGCAGCTTCATTGCCGCAAGAGACTTATAATCCTTATCATCTTGCCAGTTATCAAGCATATTGAAGTAAGAAAGTATGATGTTTATTGATGCAGCATATTCCGTTATTTCGTTTTGTAATATAAGCTGTTTTTTGCCCGGATGCACTATGCACCTTTCATTATAAACTTTGTTCTCCGGCTCATAGAGCGAGCTTAAAAGCAATATGAGAAAAGTCATATCATAATTCAGGGTCATTCTTGACACATTGCCGTACCTGGACTTAAGGCACTTACACAAGCCACAGTAGTATCCCTTATAGCTGTAATATTCTTTAAATTTAAGTTCCATTTTATTTATCGTTACGTAACCGAACATATTTATTTATACCATACTCATTTCTATTATAATTTCCTATATTATTGTACCAACTAATTATTATTTAATCAATACAATATTCAGTATATGCCTCTTAGATTAAAATTAGCTTTAATTCTGATTAATAATAATTAAGTTGTCCGCCTTATTCCGTCAAAGGGAATCTGACAGTTATTTTGGTTCCTTCATGTTCCGTGCTTTTAAGTCGGATTGTTCCATCGTATAATTCTGCTATATGCTTGACAATTGACAGACCAAGACCTGTTCCTCCTATTTCCCCTATTCCTTTGAAACGGCTTTTATCAACTCTGTAAAATCGTTCAAATATCCTTTCCTGTTGTTCTTCCGGAATTCCCACACCTGTGTCGTTTACTACTACGTAAATATAATTGGAATCTTTTTTAACTATAACGTACACTGTTCCGCCATTTTTATTATACTTTATTGCATTGTCAACAAGATTATATAGCAGTTCATTCATATAATTTTCATTGGCGTTAAAAAATATATTTTCTGCCTCCAAATATATTTTTACATTTAAGCTGTCTGCCTTTGACTGAAGAAGAGATACCACATTACCTGCTGATTCCTTTAAGTTAACAGGTTTTTTATCTTCTGAACCTATTTTTTCCTCAATTTTTGAAAGCCTCATAATATCTTCTATTAAAGAGATAAGCCTAAGCCCTTCGTCATTAATCATTCCGCAATATTTTCTGATGCTGTTCAAATCAGTTATAAGCCCCTCTTTAATCATCTCTGCGAAACCTATCATAGTTGTAAGCGGTGTTTTTAATTCATGAGATACATTTGCAGAAAATTCACTTCTCATAATTTCTGCATTCCTTTGTATTGTTACATCTTCTATTAATACTAACAGCCCCGCAGCTGACAGTTGATTATGCTCCATCACAGGACTGAAATAATATCTGAAATGATTATTCTTTACATCCATATCATAAGTTAAATGCTTGTTTTCATTTATTGCAATATCAATTCTGTTAAGAATTTCTGCATTTCTTGTAAGCTCCAGTACATTCTTGTTCTTTTCTAAATCAAACTTTTTGTTACCGATCATTCGCTTCCCACTGATATTTATAGAAAGAATATTCTTATCGCTGTTAATTAGTATAAATCCTTCTTTCATATCTTCAGTAATAGTCCCTATGGTATCTCTTTCGTATTTTAGCTCATCAATATATTCGTTGATTTTAACCTTCTGCTCAAATATCTTATTAGAAAGAGGTTTTAATTCATCATAAATCTTTATATCTGAAACCCTGCTCCCTTTTAGGATTTCATCAAGAGTTTTGTTCAACTGATTAACAGGCTTCATTATTTTTTTTATAAAAGAATTTGCTGCAATATATACTATTATGAACAACATAATCAAAAATGGAATTAGTATAGGAATTATTCTTATGAATACGGAATTGATGCTGCTTATTTCTCTTGCTGCCCTAAGAATTTCATTATCATTAATTTTAATAGCATAATAATACATATCTGATTCCGTAGTATTTGAATATCTGATATATTCTCCGCTTCCGTTCTTAAATGCCTGTGAAACTTCGGGTCTGTCCAGGTGATTTTCAAGTCTTTCGTCCTGTTCCCAATTGTCATATTTAACATTCCCATTAATATCAATAAGGGTAAAACGTATGCTGTAATCTGCCGCACTTATAATTTCATTTACTGTTGCATTGATTATATTTTCGTTCTCCCAGTTTTCGGGAACTGCCTCCAGCCGAAGTATAGTTTTTAACTCATTTTTAGCATTGGTAACATAAAAGCTATGATAAATCAACGTTGTAATTGCACATGACAAGATAACAGCACCTAAAGAAATAAGCATTATAATGAAAAATAATCTTTTTTTCACTCTAAGTTCCTCCTAAGGCTCCTGAAATTTATATCCGGCACTGCGCACGGTCGCCACATAATCATGGCAACCGGCGGCATCAAGCTTCTGTCTGATAGTTTTTATATGCATGTCGACCGTCCTCGTTTCTCCTTCATAGTCATAGCCCCAGACCTCAGATAATATTTTATCTCTGGATAAAACAATATCCTTGTTAAGCATTAAGTAATGCAGAAGCTCAAACTCCTTGTAGGTTAAATTCACAGGATTGTCGGTGTAAAAAACAGTTCTTTTATTGTAGTCTAACACAAGTCCGCCATATTTCATAACATCATTTTCAGATGTACCCTTTTCTGAACGTCTTAGAACCGCTTTAACCCTTGCAATAAGCTCCATGACTCCAAAGGGCTTGGTTATATAATCATCTGCACCGGATTCAAGACCTTTTACCTTATCTAACTCCATGGACTTTGCTGTAAGTATAATTACAGGAATACGGCAATAATTTGAATCCTTTTTTAATTCTTTCAAGATTGTAATTCCATCTGTTTTGGGAAGCATTAAATCAAGGAGAATTAAATCCGGAATTTTATTTTTAAGCTGAGCATAAAGGCCTCCACTTTCTTCAAAGCCTGCTACTTCAAAATCTGCGGTGCTTAGCGCCAGTGTAATCAGTTCACGTATTCCCTCATCGTCTTCAACACAATATATGAGCCTCATTTCTAATCTCCTACCTTGACATGTTCTCCTGTTATGGAAAATATAACCCATTCAGCTATATTTTCGGCATGATCCCCTATTCTCTCCAGGTATTTTGCAATCATAAGCAAATCAATTGCTTGTTCGCCGTTATTTGCTTCCTCCTGAATTTTTCCAATTAATTCGTTTTTTATAATCTGAAATAGATTATCTACAATATCGTCGTCTCTGCAAACTTCCAAAGCAAGCTCCTTGTCCTTGCTTACAAAGGCATCGACACTTCTCTTAACCATACTTATGGTAGCCTCAGCCATCTGCGGGATGTGCACAAGATCCTTTATGAATTCCTGGTTAACTAAAAATTTTGCAATTTCAGCAATGTCTTCCGCATTATCACCGATTCTTTCCATATCGGTAATCATTTTAAGAGCTGTAGAAATAATTCTCAAATCCGAAGCTACAGGCTGCTGCTGAAGAAGGAGCCTTAAGCAATGGCTCTCAATAGTTTTTTCCATTTCGTCAATTTCATTTTCTAACTCATTTACTTTTTTAACCATTTTCAGATCCTGATTAATCAGCGCCTTTGCACTTGATTCTATGGAAGTTTCAATCAGGCTTCCCATTTTAATCAGCTCAAGGTTTAAATTTTCCAGCTCAGTGTCAAATCTGTTTCTCATTGTACCCTCCTTAATATTATCCAAACCTTCCGGTTATATAGTCTTCTGTTTTCTTATTTTTAGGCATTGAAAACAGTTTATCAGTTTCATCAAATTCTACTACCTCTCCCTGAAGAAAAAAGCCTGTTTTATCAGAAATTCTTGTTGCCTGCTGCATATTATGAGTTACAATTATTATTGTATAGTTTTTCCTGATTTCCGCAAGCAAATCTTCTATTTTCATAGTTGATATGGGATCCAGGGCTGATGTAGGCTCATCAAGCAATATAACCTCAGGATTTACAGAAAATGCCCTTGCTATGCAAAGCCTCTGCTGCTGTCCCCCTGACAGTCCAAGAGCACTCTTTTTTAATCTGTCCTTCACCTCATCCCACATGGCTGCAGACCGAAGACTTTGCTCAACAATTTCATCAAGCCTGGACTTGGATTTTACTCCGTGAGTCTTAGGCCCGTATGCAACATTTTCATAAATACTCATTGGAAATGGATTGGGCTTTTGAAATACCATTCCCACTCTTTTCCTGAGTATTGAAGGATCCATGTCTTTATATATATCAACGTCATCCAGCAAAATCTTCCCGGTTATTTTAACGCCTTCAATCAGATCATTCATTCTGTTAAGTGATTTAAGAAGGGTTGATTTACCGCAGCCTGAGGGACCGATAAATGCTGTTATCTCATTTTCCTTTATTCTCATATTTACATTTTTAAGAGCCTGAAATTCTCCGTAATATAAGTCTACATTCTCTATTTTAATCTTGTCTTTATTCATAATTATTGCCTCCCAATCCTGTTTGCCAGTTTTTCAGCCGCAAAATTTACCAGAAATACTATTACTATTAATATGGCTCCCGTAGCAAATGCCATATCCTTTGAATGAGGCAGCCCCTCACTTGCCAGCATGTACATATGTATTGCCAGCGTTCTCTGAGAGCTATGCAGATTCAAGGTTGGATTTTTCATAACATTTGTACCGCTGGTAAAAATCAATGCGGCAGTTTCACCCACAATACGTCCAATTGCCAGTATAACTCCCGAGAGTATCCCGGGCATTGCGGCAGGCAAAACTATTTTAAATACAGTTCTAAGTCTTGTGGCACCAAGGCCGAGGCTCCCTTCTCTATACATGTCGGGTACTGACTTTATAGCTTCTTCCGAGGTACTTATTATAACAGGCAGTATCATTATTGATATTGTACATACACCTGATAATATTGACGCCCTGAATCCCAAAATATTTACGAACAAAATCATTCCAAACAGCCCGTAAACAATCGAAGGAATTCCTGCCAGAGTATCAACTGCAAGTCTGATTATTTTAACCGCCCTGCTTCCTCTTTTTGCATATTCTGTGAGATATATTGCACAAAACACACCAATCGGTACGGCAATTACAAGTGATATAGCTATCATTTCAATTGTAGCAACAATTGATGAAAGGGCAGAAAGAGTTTCAGAATTATATTCGCCAAACAGAAATTCCATGTTTATATTGGGAATTCCTCTTACTAATATAAATAAAAGTATATATACTAAAATCCCTACTGTCAATATCCCACAAAACCAAACTGCAGTTTTAAGAACAATGGAAATTATTTTTCTTTTCTTTAAGTTACCTTCAGTTTTAAATGCTTCCATTTATTTCTCCTAATTTCTGATTGATTTTGACTTAATAAGACTTAACGCAGTGTTTAATATTAATACGAACACGAAAAGAACTACTCCCGTAGCAATCAGCGATGATTCATGAAGCCCTGACGCATAGCTCATTTCTGTAACAATATTCGTAGTCATGGTTCTTATTGGTTTCAATAATTCAATTTTATCAAGGGGCATGACCGAATTTCCGGCGACCATAACAACAGCCATTGTTTCCCCCACTGCTCTGCCTATGCCAAGTATTATAGAAGTCAGCACCCCTGATTTAGCTGCCGGAACCACCACTTTAAAAACTGTTTCTTCCTTTGTTGCTCCAAGGCCAAAGGAACCTTCCGCATAACTCTCCGGAACCGCCCTTATAGATGATTCACTTATTGATATAATTGTGGGAAGAATCATTATTCCCAATATTATGGATGCCGACATTATGCTGAACCCATTCCCTCCGAAGTACTCTCTGACAAAGGGCACTACAATTTCCATTCCAAAAAAACCATAAATAATGGATGGAATGCCAGCCAAAAGATTTACCGCAGATTTAAGCACATTATAAATATTAGCAGGACAAAATTGTGCAAGAAAAATTGCACACATCAAGCCTATAGGAACGCCTATTATTATGGCACCTGCAGTTACATATACGCTTCCGACAATCATGGATAAGATTCCGTAAGAAGCCGGCGTGTTTACAGGCGCCCACTTTTCATTGAAAATGAACTTAAAAAATCCTATTTCAGCTATCGCCGGTATTCCTCTTAACAGAAGAAAGAGGCAGATGGCAACCAGAGCTATAACCGAAACGGATGCAGACAGGAAAAATACTGCCTGCATTACATTTTCTTTTGTTTTATTGGAGCTTATATTCTGCATTATTTTACTTCAGACCACCTGGTAATTTCTCCGGTGTATATGCCTGTAATATCCTGGCTTTTTAAGTTATCAACCGGGTTTTCCCTGTTCACAATTACTGCAATGCCATCAATTGCAAGAATATGTCTGTTTAATTGTGAGGCTTCATCATCTTTTAATTCCCTTGAGGACATTCCTATGTCATAGGAACCGTCAATAGCTGCCTTTATTCCCTGGGATGAGCCGTTTGACTGCATCTCAAAATTTACATCAGGATTCAGCTTTATATATGCCTCCTGCAGCTTCTCCATAAGAGGAGTAACCGATGTTGACCCTGCAATCTTTATTGTCCCCAACATTCCTGAGGCAGTATACTCGGAAGAGCTCTCGGCAGCTCCTATAAAGTTCATTTCTGTTGTTATCTGCTGCCCCTGTGTTGACTGCGCAAAGTCTAAAAAATCTTTGACCAGATCGCTTTCACTTCCCTTCGTAACCAAAAGAAACGGTCTTGATATAGGATACTCACCGCTTAGCACATTTTCAACTGTAGGTTCTGCTCCATCAACTTTAACAGCTTTTATTCTTTCACTTATGGAACCCAGTGAAATATATCCTATACCATAACTGTCCCCTTCAACGGCTGTAATAACCTTATCTGTTCCGTCAAATTCAAGAGCACCTACCACAAGATTGTCAACTTCTTCATTTCCCTGTTTCTGTTTAATTCCCATAATTTCATGAAATGCACCTCTTGTTCCCGAAGCGGCATCTCTTGCAACCACTGTAATATCATTATCCGAATTAAATCCTTCGGATGGCTCTTTTTTACCGCATCCTGCTGCTATCAAGGCAAGCAGAAAAACACAAGATGCAATTATGGTCATTTTTTTAATTTTTATTTTTTTCATTTCATCTCTCCTAAGTTAATTTTTTTAAGTATATACCTTGACAGTAAAAATAAAACTGCCACAATGTAAAAAATATGTAAAGTATTTATTATACTTTACATATTTTCTTAATTTATAACTTATAATCAGCTGCAAATCACTATATTTCTGTTGTTGCCTTTGGCACAGTACAGGTTTTTATCCGCCACCTTTACTACATCCATAAATGATTTATCATTTTGACTATATTCGTGAACACCAAGGCTTATGGTTACAGAAATTATTGCACCATCACCTAAATTGTACAGCTTATTTTCAACTGATGATCTGATTCTTTCAGCAACTTCAACAGCTTCAGGTTCTTCAAGCCCGGGACATATAAGGAGAAATTCATCTCCTCCGTACCTTCCGATATAATCAGTATTTCTTATGCACCTTGAAATGGTTTCAGCTACCATACTCAGCGCCCTGTCTCCAAGCACATGACCGTAAGTATCATTTACAGATTTAAAATTGTCTATGTCTATCATTGTGACGCTGAAATTTGAATTATTGACTGAATATTTATCATAGATAATTTCTCCGATTCTTATAATTTCAAACTTCGTTAAAAATTTAGTCAGGTTGTCATATGTAGCAAGCGCTTCCACCCTACTGTAGGATTTAGCATTTTCTATGGCAATTGCAGAATAGTTTGCAAGTATCTTTATGGTGTGCAAATCATTTTGATTATAGGCATTTTCTTTCTTGCTTTGCACCGTCATAAGACCTACCACATTGCCGTTGATTATCATAGGAGTGTATATTATTGACACCATATATGATTTTCCCTTACCTTGTACCTGCTTAAATTCTATGGGTTCATTTTCTATGTATTGTGCGTATTCCTCATCTGAATTACCTATTATAATATCCTTTTTATTTTTAATACAGTAGGCTCCAAAAGAATTATTGGTTGATTCATTAATCTGAAGCGTTTCTTCAAGCTGCAAATTTTCACCTACAAAATAATACTTGGCTTGTTTCTTTTCCGGTTCATAAACAGCTATCCCAAAGTAATCAGTTTCAACTAATTTATTTATTTCATCATAAATTATGTCTACAATTGACTGTGTATTCAAGTTCGAAATTATTTTTTGCCCTATTGTAGACAGTAATTCTGTTTTATCATAAAGGGATTTATATTGATCGGCTTCTCTTTTTGTATGTTTAATATTCATTTTTGCCATCAGTTGATTTTGCTCATAATCATACATTTCATCATCAATACTGATATACTTTTCCAGAGAAGTCAAAGCATTATGATCCATATTCAAATCTTTGTAAATAGTGTATAAGATGTGGTACGACTCCCTGAGCAAAATATTCAGTTCTCTGACAGAGCAAATTTCCACGACCTCATTTAAAAGCTTCACCGCCTCGTGCTTTCTTCCCACTAAAATATGCAGCTTTGACCATTCAACCATTGAACAGCATCTTTCATATACAAAATCATATTCATTGGAAAAATCATATGACTTTTTAAATTCCTGCTCGGCAAGGTCATACAAATTCAATTTTAAAAACGCCATTCCTTTTAATTTATGTATTTCACATATATCCTTGTGTATCTGAAGTTCACTTTCAATCTTTAATGCATTATCAATGTACGATAGTGCTAAATTTGGTTCTCCGATATTAATTTCAATTTCACCCAAAGCCAGATAGCATGAAATCTGCTGAATCTGTGTAAGCTCATAATCCAATATTTCAAGACTGTGAAAAATTTCTCTTCCCTTGCTGAAATATTTCATTTGAATATAGTTGATACCTGTATTTATAAGCAGCGTAACAAGGGCATCAGTGTTTTCTGTTTCTTCACACAAAGATATGCCTTTAAGTCCCCATTCATTTGATAGCTTAAACTGACCTATCTGACAGTATGCATTTGTTAATCCGTTACAGGCGTATATTAAGCCTGTCCTGTTATTGACAAACTCAAAAATATCATTTGACATCATATAACACTCTGCAGCTTTATAATAATGAGTTTTGTCAAAGTTATACCATCCAAGAAAATAATATGCCCAGGCTTTTACATTATCCTGGTTATTCTCTTCGGCAAATTTCAGCAATCCATTGATAGTTTCCTTTCTGTCATTAAAGTCATTACAGTTTATAGCCAGTTCACGAAAAAATTCAATATTATTTCCATTTTCCTTAAGTTTATTAAGCTCATTTGCATACTTGAGTTGAAAATCCATACTTTCACTCCTGACTGAATTACTACTATATACTACTATATATAATATAATGAAAATGCATTAATGTCAAACGAAAACGATGCCATAAATTTGTTATTTATTTTTTTTGACGACAATATCTGACAATCTGACAGAGTGCTAAAAAATACAAAAAACCTTATAGCCTGAAAACTATAAGGTTTTTAAAAATTTTATTAATTATGCACTGGCATGTGTCTTCCTATAGTTTTCAACATATCGTTCCAATTCCTCCGGTGATTTTTTCAGCTTCATCGGATGAGTATACTGATCAGATGCAGGATCTTCATCAATGGTCATAATTGAAAATCCGGTAAACCCGTAAATAACCGAAACTATAGGGCTCAGAATATTGAAGAATGCAAATGGAGCATATGAAAATGTTGCTACTCCCAGAAAGGCAGCCATTGTGGCACCGCAGGTGTTCCATGGAACAAGGGCAGATGTAACCGTGCCCGAATCTTCAAGAACCCTTGACAGATTTCGTGGTGCCAGGCCTCTTTCAGCATATTCATCCTTAAACATTTTTCCGGGAAGAGCAATACCTAAGTACTGGTCTGCGCACAAAATATTTACAAACAAGCAGGACAATATGGTAACAAGTACCAATGAACCTGTACTCTTTGCTTTATCAAGCAATTTCCCTGCTATGCAAGCCATCATACCTGTGGTTTCAAGAATTCCTCCAAATGTCAGCGCACACATTATCAGCGAAATAGTATTCATCATACTTTGCATTCCGCCTCCTGTTAACAGCTGGTCAACCATTTCATGACCGGATTCGGCAACTACACCATTTTGTACCGCATCTAATATAGCGCCCAAATCTCCTCCCTGGAATATCATGCAGAATCCTCCAAGAACAACACCTATTATTAATCCGGGTATTGCAGGAATCTTCAATGCAACAGCAGCAATTGTTATAACAGGAACCAGCAGAAACACCGGCTTAACAACATAAATAGTCTTTATGGCATCTAATATGCCCTGTATTTCAGCCGTATTCAGCTCCTGACCTCTGTATTGAAATCCAATTATTATAAATATTACCGCAGTAATACCATAGGATAGACCGGTTGTGTACCCCATGTGTTTGATATGGTCAAATAATGTGGAACCGGCCATTGCAGGAGCCAGGTTTGTTGTATCTGACAGCGGAGACATTTTGTCGCCAAAGTATGCACCTGATACTATACAGCCTGCGGCCAGCGGAACTGAAATCCCAAGGCCCTGGGCAATACCTATAAGTGCAACTCCGACTGTACCTGCAGTTGTCCAAGAACTGCCTGTTGCAATAGAAACTATACTGCTCAAGAATAATGCGGTAACCAGAAAAAACGTAGGCGACAATATTTGTAACCCATAATAAATTAATGTAGGTACAATTCCGCCTGCAATCCATGAACCAATCAGCATACCTATAATTGCAAGTATTAAAATAGCCTGCATAACAGTTCCTATGGAATCGATAATACCTGCTTCAATTTCTTCCCACTTATAGCCAAGTTTGAAGACAGCGATTAAAGCCGCCACAGTCGCACCGACTAAAATTGGAATATGTGCGTCTGCTCCGAATTTTATGATAGACACAGACAATACTGCAACTAAAACCAGCACCGGTATAACCGAAATGCCCAACGTTGCTTCTTTCTTTTCTCTTGGAACCTTACTCATAATTCCCCTCCATAATCTTTTAGGTGTGAGTTAAAGTGTTTATAAGGATAAATTAGTGATAACCCATAACTTTTAACAACCCATAATTCCTTTAAAAACCTTATAAAAGTTCAACTCGGCACCATTTTAGTTGGAAAACGATTTCTTTAAACCGACATTCTTACATATAATTTTAACACATTGAGGGTGATTTGTAAATAAAAATTATTTTTTTAATAAAACTAAATGATCAGAACATTGGTCCTGATCATTTAGTTTAGCAAGTTAAATATATTAAAAAATATTATTTTTATACTCTATATATAATTTACGAATTTCAGTCATCAACTGATTCATTTGTTTCTGAAGGTCAGAAGCAGCATTATAATCGTCTTCATCTAAAGCGGTAGTTATTTTTGTAAAAATACTTTTTTTGGTCATACTGTCTTTCATTAGCTTTGTTTTTAAGTAAACTATCTTTTCCCAATTTACCACGTCCAGATCTGTGGCATGATCCTGCTCGTTGTGAAGCTTTATAAAAGTCTTTAAAAGCATGATATTATCGTGTATTATCCTGCCTTTCAGTTCATTTTTCCACTTTTCCAGAGTCGACTCTTTGAAGGAATTAATCAGCCCATCTGTAAATACGTCTCCTGATTTTAAAACCTGCTGCTTTAGCCTGTTGTCGGTGAAGCCTCTCAGGTTTTCCCATACTGTTGCAGGTGCCGTGCCATACAGCCTACTTCTCTCTTCACTGCTGTATTTTTCAAAAACATCTTCTTCACTTCTGTATTCACGGTACTTCTCCAGATATACGGCATCATCCCCGTACTTCTTGGAAATTTCTTTTTCCAGATCTCCACAGCTCAATCCTGCATCCGTTACATTTTTAATTCCGTCAAGCATCGCCTGATAGCAGGATGCAAGAACAAGGTATGTATTGGAATATGGATTTGGTGCTCTTAGCTCAAACCTAACGACTCCGGGATTATTTATGTCTCTTATAACTCCAACCAGCACCGAACGATTCCTTGAAGGCTGTTCCTTAGTTCCGCCTAATGATGTTACAATGCATACAGGTGCTTCAAACCCTGGTTTTAACCTGTTAAAAGCATCATTTGTTGCTGTTACAATAGGGTTTATAACTTCATAGTTTTTCAATATACCCATGAGGGCTCCATACCCTATTTCGCTTAAATAATCATCACGAGCATCCCTTGGTGCAAAAAGATTTACCCTCTTGCCATTCTTCAGTTTTATCGCAGCTCCTAAATGTGTATGTTCTCCGTTCCCCGCAACACCTTCTATAGGTTTTGCCTTAAATAAAACCTCCAGTCCATGATGCCTGAATTGATCTTCAATAAGCTCTCTCACAAACATTTCATTGTCTGCGGTCTGAAGAGCTTCCGAAAACCTCCAGTCAATTTCAAGCTGTTCCATAACATGGGTAATTCTGCCTTTTGCATCAATTTTGTTTGTAATTCCCCCAACCTCCTTATGAGCCATTTCAGGTTTAAGATCGTAACATTCAAGTAAGTCCATTATCTTTTCAAGAACAGTCCTCACTGTTCCCATTGTTCTTTTCCAGTACTGTTCTTTTAAAACCTGCGATGTATGAAGCTCTTCAAAATCTGCACTCTGCTCAGGAGTCTTAACCCACATTTCCAACTCCGTTGCCGACGTTAAAAGCACTTCTTTCAATTCATCATATCTAAAGCCGAAGCCTTTGCAAATTTCAGGATTTCTCTTAAGAATTTCCGACAATTGCTCTTTAAAATTATTTGTGGCTCGCTTGAGAATTGACCTGGAACACACCTGTTTTTCACTGTGAATAATAAAGGAAGGGATTTTTAGCGTCCCCACAGGAAGTCCATTCTCATCACTTAAATATTCATAATTGTAATCCACAAACCAGTTGCAGTCCAAGTCAGGAAGGATATCGACTCTGGCATCATTTAAATCTGCAATACCCTGAAGCTCAACACTTGATCCGTCTGTTTGAATTCCATACCTGAGCATGTCTTCCATATCTTTTATAAATAATTTTATCGGTATCTTTTCATCAGTTCCGTTACCGCCTATATCAACACCCATAAACGAAACAAACTGAATTTCAGGATGTTCCTCAAGTATTTTTTTCAAGTCCGAAATACCATGGTATTCAGGTTTAATCGTATAAAGCATATTCTAACATCCTCCTTAATTTTCAAACAATATTTTATCACATAAAAAAGCGAAATACAATAAAAAATATACATGCCGATTAATATTTTTTCAAAACTAATTTTGCGGTTTACATATGTCCATAAGCTGAAAAGGCTCATAAATTATATATTCAGGCTTGTTTTTTTTGAGACTTTCAACTGTATTATATCCCCATGCCACAGAAGCTATATCTATGCCTGTCTTTTTGGCAGCATGTATATCTCTGATTTCATCACCCACATAAAGCACATCCTCTAATCTTATTTTGTTCTTCTTAATAATTTTTCTCATTTTCGTTTCCTTCCCAAACATGGAAGAGCTTTCAATAAAATCAAAGATATTTGCATTGTGCTCATTTAGAAACATCTGGACATTGTACCTTGAGTTTGTTGTAATGATAGCCGTAATTATTCCCATATTTTTAAGCTGTTTAATGATATTAATCAAATCAGGCTTGCATGGCTCCACATTTTTTATATCCTGTTTCAATAAGCTTTTCCCTCTTTTAAGCAAAAAAGGTAAGTATCTTTTTTTCAGCTCAACATATGCCATTAATTCTCTGGCACTCATTTTTTTTATATGCCCTAATTCATCTATAGTTATATTCCTCAAATTATACTTTTCAGCAAGACTTTGATAAATAACAAAATTTACTCCTTCAGTATCTGCAAGTGTTCCGTCAAAATCAAAAAATACATATTTATATTTCACGTTAATCCATCCTTATAACTGATTTATCCATAATATACAGTACATATTTCACTATATTATATTTTATCCTTCCAGTCAATTTTTACTTTTAAAAAAACTCCTCTAAAAGGAGTTTTTGTTTATTTCTGCTCTATATAGTTCTGGATAAGTGACATCATTATAACAAATTTTTTTAAAATTGTACAGAAATATTTTAAGTTAGCACAATTTGTGGAGGATCTGTTGTTTCTCCTGTTTTAGGGTTTACAAAGGCAAGCCAGTAGCCATATCTATCATGGTTTTCCTTATTACCATAAGACCAGTTTTTAAAACCTGTTATACCCTTATAGGGCTGTTCCTCCCTGGTAAATTCCCCCGGAACTCCATATACAAATCTTGTTATTTCATCATCTTCCTTATAAACTCCAAAAATATAGTGACCGTATTTTTTCATTAAACCACTGCATGTTGTTACACGGCTTGACATGGGATATGGATAGTAGGAGCTGATGATTTGATTATAATAAGGAAGAAACCCGTTTTTCACTCCGGTTTCATCATATGGTATGTACCACCAGTAAAGGTCGCTTATTTTAACAGACAATGGTTGTACCTGCTTATATTCGCTGAGAACATTATACAGACTTTCATCAAATTTATTTCTGTATTTACGTGACTGTGTCTGAACATTTTCTTTAGTTTCTTTAGTTTCTTCACTGTGTTCAGCCCTTTTGGGATTTTCGTCAATATTAACTGCTGAAGACACAGTAGATTTTTTAATTCTGCTATTCTCGTAAGCTTCATTTTTTTCAGATTTTTCTTTTATGGGTTTTCCTCTTGCAAGATTTGTTTCTTCTTTGATTTCAGGCTCTTGCACAATATTGGTTTCCTCCGTAATGTCAGGATCTTGAGCAAGATTTATTTCCTCTTTGATTTCGGACTCTTGCACAATATTGGTTTCCTCCGTAATGTTATGACCTTGTGCAAGATTTATTTCCTCTGCGACCTGGGACTCATCTGCAATGTTAGTTTCCTCCTGAATTTCCGATTCCACGGCATTACCTGTATATTCACTTTCATTTGTCAGCGATTTTTCTTCTTCTGTTTCCGGTTTTATGCTTTCGACCTTTCCGGTCTTTTCCTCTTTTTTAGCAACATCTTCAGCCTCAAGCTTTCTGATTTGCTCTAAGGATGTGGCATTGAATAAATTTGAATACATAACTATCTTGTTATTATTCACAACAGCACAAACATTATAGTCCTCAATTGCGCTGTTGCTTCCAAAGGTTAACAGTTTTTTAAGCATTCCTTTTTTGTTGTTTATATCTCCCAGCTTTAATTTATTTGTCTTGTCCTTGTACAGGTATACTTCACTTGTTGTCCTGGCATCGCCTAAATTTTCAACTGATACTAATATATTTCCCTTAATGCCTCTTATATCCAGGCGCACATAC
>DHUT01000093.1 GCA_002409285.1 Firmicutes bacterium UBA5227
GACTCTCCATTATGTCCAATATACAAAGGCAGAGTATTTCCAAAACAATCATATGAGGCAATCACAGGAACCCGAAGCATCGTTGCTGAATCAATTGTTCCACGGGATACAGCAGCAGGCATATTTAATCATCCTTCCATAAATTAATAGCTATATTGTACGAACATATGTTCTAAAAGTAAACAGGTAAATTATACAAATTGGAGGTGCTAAGAATGCCAAAACAAGCATTTCGACACAGAGCAACAAATATCATTTGTGATTATGTGGATTGTTATGGCAAGAATTATTGCCAGCATATTCCAGTCAGGTATTGTTGCTATTTGGATTGTGACAGGTGCAAAGAACTGGCAAGCAAAAGAGTAGAGGAGAATAGGGAGGACTGACACGTGTCAGAGGTAGATAAAAATAAAGTTGCTGCAATAGGAGCAATGAGAAGCAAAAAGATTGAATATGCTGAAATGGCTGAAAACGCTCCTGATAGCAACGCTTATGAAAATTTTAAGCGGAAACCATATCAGAACAAGCCGAAAAATACTTTTATTGGAAAATCAGTTAAATGACTGCCGAGAATGACAGTAGAGCAATACATACAGTGGAAAATACCGGAAGTAGGGAGCCGGGATTTATCGAAAATTGGGTGAGTGAGTTTTTGAACAATAAAAAACAGGTAACGGACTAAAACTTTGGCGAGTTCTCCGTTACCCATTCACTCAAGGACATTATAGCATACTTTTTCGTCCTTGAGCAATATTAAGGAGGATAATTATGCGTACACAGAAAGAAATTTTTAGAGACAATATTTTGACATCTATGAAACCATATCTTGATTCTGTCACAATGGATATTCTGAACCAAACTATTGTGCAGGCTCTCTTTAACATCAATATCGTGGAAATGGGAGAAACTCTGCCTGCCACCAACGAAAATACCAACGAATGTATTATGGAGCTGTTTGAAGCTAAAAAGGCTCCTAAACTAAGTAAATATACAGCGGAATACTACAGACGAACCATGAATAATTTTATTGCATTTGTCGGAAAATCTCTGATAGATGTAACTGACATGGATATCGAATATTATCTGAACCAATATTCCAAGAAAGGAAATAAGGCAGTCACAGTAAATAATGAACGGCGTGTGATATCAGCTTTTTTCACTTGGATGAGGAGAAATCATCTTGTCACGGAAAATCCTGCTGAAAGCATAGAAAAGTATGTAGAGACTGAAAAGCCTATTGATCACTTGGAAGACTGGGAAGTAGAAGCCTTGCGTGATGCCTGTAAGGTCAAAATCGTGAATAAGGTCACGCAAATAGAAGAGTATAGGGAAAGTCTGCGAGACAGGGCATTAATAGAGTTTCTGCGTTCCACAGCAGTTCGCATTGGAGAATGTGTTTCCGTCAACATAGAAGATATCAATTGGGAAACCGGAGATATACTTGTATACGGTCAAAAGGGCAGGGCATACAGAACTGTCTGTTTGGATGATGCTGCAAGATTTCACCTCAAAAAGTATGTGGATAGTAGGAAGGATTCCGACCCAGCTTTATTTGTGTCTCTGAAATCTCCACACAAAAGAATGACAAGGTGCGGTCTGCGCTCTGCATTAAAGCAAATAGCGAAGCGGTCTATCGTAGGTAGAAATATATACCCGCACCTTTTCCGAAAGACTACAGCCACAAATATGGCGCGTAGGGGATGCCCGGGAGAACTTATATCTCTGTATCTTGGACATAAGAACGGAAATGTGACGAACAAACACTATGCATACAGGAGTCCGCATCAGGTCAAAAATGCATTTTTACAGTACGGAGCGGCGGCATAATTTAGATAGCATGCTATAAAATAATTCTATAAAAAAATTCTATTAAAAAATGATTGACAAATGCCTTGATTGAGGTTACACTTATATCAAGTTGAAACAAGTGCACCTATTTCAAGAAAAGAGGAGGAAATATTTATGAGCTTAGAGTACAATGAGGACGGACTGTTAATCGTAGACGGATTCTATTATGACCCGGCGTATTCCAATGGATGGGTTGTAAATATTGGAGATTCTTGGTATATGATTGCTGACACGGAAACTCGACAAAGACCTATCAAAAAAGAGGCGTTGAGGCCATATAAAAAGAAACTAGAACCTAAAAAGGAAAAGCAGCCAGAGTATTCCTATATAACCAACAATATGATTCCAAGGGAAGGTTTTTCGATTGAGCCTGGCAGGCCAATCACCTCAGAAGAATTTGATGAACTCTGCAAGAAATATAACCTTGCGGATGATACGGTTTCCGGAGAGTTTGGAGACCGCATTGGTTCCATATATGGGGAAAAGTATACAAAATATTTTAAAAGTATCCAGATAAAGGTGGGCCCTGGCGAAGCGATACCTTTGGAAGGATATTTAAGAAATAAGGGCATTGAAGCTTTTAATGGTTCCCCAGGAAGAGTCAATATTCGTACTGACTGGGGCGGTTATCGTGAAGGTGCCGGCAGGAAAGCAACCGGTAGAAAAATTGCAAGAATATATGTTACAGAAGAAGAAGAAAAAAAGTTGCGTGACTATCTCGAAAAGATAAGGAATGGTGAAAATGCCTAAAAAGCCAGATTTAAGTATGATTGGACAAAAATATAATATGCTTACCGTTTTGGAGTTATCAGATAAACGCAATTCCTATGGCAGGAGATTATATAAGTGTCGATGTGATTGCGGAAATATAAAATATGCCACCAGGGCGAATCTTTTGCGTGGGGAAATTAAAAATTGTGGCTGTGTATATAGGCGGCCTAAAAAAGACTTGACCG
>DHUT01000036.1 GCA_002409285.1 Firmicutes bacterium UBA5227
AAGGTGGATTTATAAAAATGAAAGAAATTACATATGCACAGGCAGTGTGTGAAGCGTTAGATGAAGAAATGGAAAGAGACCCTAATGTTCTTACATTAGGCGAAGATGTTGGCTTTATCGGAGGAAATTTCAAGACATCAGTTGGTTTGTTAGATAAATATGGAGATTTGAGGGTTAAAGACACACCTATTTCAGAGCAGGGTTTTGTAGGCATGGCGGTTGGAATGGCAATAACAGGATTGAGACCTGTAGTAGAATTGATGTTTTCCGATTTCTTGTTGGTATGTGCTGATCAAGTGATAAACCAGGCAGCCAAAATAAGATATATGTCAGGCGGACAGGTTACTGTACCTATGGTTATAAGGACCCCTATAGGAGCCGGAAGATCATCTGCAGCGCAGCACTCACAAAGCATGCAGGCATTGGTGGCTCATTTCCCCGGATTTAAGGTTGCAATGCCTTCAACAGCTCAGGAAGCAAAGGGCTTATTAAAAACAGCCATAAGAGATAATAATCCTGTTCTTATATTAGAACACAAAATGGAATATAATAAGAAGTTCATGGTAGACGATGTTGTTGAACCGATTCCCTTCGGTAAGGCTAACATTGTCAGAAAAGGCACGGATATAACAATTGCGGCAACATCAGCTTTGGTAATGAGGGCTCAGGAAGCAGCGGAAGAATTGGAAAAGGAAGGCATTTCCATAGAGGTTATAGATTTAAGAACAATAGTACCGTTAGATAAGGATACAATAATTGACTCGGTTAAGAAAACCGGCAAATTAATAATTGCAGATGACAGTCATGATTTCTGCGGAGTTGCATCAGGTATATCTGCAGAAATAGCTGATGATGTATTTTATTATTTAGATGCACCCATCGGAAGAGTGTCAACACCGAATGTGCCGCTGCCATTCAGTCCGTCATTGGAATTTCCGATAATACCGTCAAAAGATAAGATAATTGAAAAAGTAAGGGAAATGATAAAGTAAAGGGGTGAAGATATGGCCGAAATAATTATAATGCCAAAATTAGGTTTTAATATGTCTGTTGGAAAACTTGTGGCATGGTACAAGGAAGAAGGAGACAAAGTAACAAAAGGAGAGCCTGTTTTTGCAGTAGAAACTGATAAAACCAACATAGATATAGAAGCAACTCAAGACGGGGTATTCAGAAAGAAATTTATTGATGAGGGAGACAGTGTAGAGGTTACGCTCCCAATAGCCATAATTTCTGAAGAAGGTGAGAATATAGACTCTCTTATTAATGATTGTTTAGCACGTTTAGGTAAAATAGCTGAAGCAACCGTAAAAGAAGAAAATTCTCAACCTGAAAAACCTGCGGCACCGCAGGTTAAAGCAGATGTGCCGGGGACAGACGGAATGATTAAAGCAACCCCGAGAGCGAGGAAAACAGCGGCTGAAAAGGGATTGGACATAACGGCGGTTAATATTGCGGGAACCGGATATAAAGGCGGTATTTGCGAAAATGATATTCTTGATTACTTAGCAAATCACCAAGTTAAATCCACACCTTTAGCTAAAAGGTTAGCAGATGCCGAAGGTATTGATATTAAAGATGCCATAGGAACAGGCATAAATGGCAAAGTTATTAGAAAAGATGTTGAAGCATTAATGGGCAAAACCGCTTTGGTATCCGAAAGCGATGCAGAATTAATTAACGGAAAAGAAGTAATTGAAATAGTTGATTACACAGGTGTAAGGAAGATTATCGGTGACAGATTATCGCAAAGTTTTAATGAATCGCCTCATGTATTCTTTACTCAAAAAGTTAATTTACAGAAATTACTTGATTTAAGAAAAGAAATAAATACTTTACAGGATAAAAAGACATCTGTTACAGATTATATAGCTAAAGCTGCTGTAAATGCATTGCAAAAATATCCCGAAGTGAATTCAGCATTGGAAGGACAAAGAATTATTAAGTATAAGACCGTAAATATTGGTATTGCAGTAGCCGCTCCTACGGGGCTGATAGTTCCGGTAATTAAAAATGCGGAAAAAATGGATGTTGTAGAAATATCTGAGGTTTCGGGAAAGTTAATCGGAAAAGCCAGAGACGGGAAATTAACACCGAATGAATATACCGGAGGAACCTTCACTATTTCAAATTTAGGTATGTTCGGAATTGAAAACTTCACTGCAATAATAAATCCTCCCGAGGCGGCAATACTTGCAGTAAGCGCGGCAAGGGATGAAGTTGTTGTTGAAGTTGATGAGCAAGGAAATAAAGAAATGGTAATAAGACCTATGATGAATATTACTTTATCAGCAGACCATAGGATTATAGATGGAATGTTGGCGGCACAGTTTGTTGATGAAATTAAGGAATTGTTAGAAAATCCATTAAGTATATTATTAAAATAAGAGGAGTAATAATGTGGCAGAAATATATGATTTCGATGTAATAGTTATCGGAGGCGGTCCGGGCGGCTATGTAGCTGCCATTAAAGCAGCACAATCAGGCAAAAAAACATGCATAATTGAAAGGGAACACTTTGGCGGAGTTTGCCTGAACGAAGGATGCATTCCCACGAAGGCATTGCTGAGAAGTGCCGAATCCCTAAAAGCTGTTAAGGAAAGCTCAAAATTTGGTGTAACAGATATTGAAACTGCAAATGCAAAATTAGATATGAAAAAGGTTCAGAAGAGAAAGACTCAGGTGATCAGCCAATTGGTCGGAGGTGTAGAAGGGCTCTTAAGAGGAAATAAAGTAACTGCAGTTAATGGAACAGGAAGCTTTGTCGATAAAAACACAGTATCAGTCGGCGATAAGAAATATACAGCTGAGAATATAATAATTGCATCCGGTTCAAATGTAAAAACACTCCCTATAAAAATAAGTGAGAAAGCTAATATATTAACCAGCAAGGAAGCATTAAATTTAGATTATATTCCAAAGGATATAGCAATAATAGGCGGAGGAGTAATAGGAATTGAGTTTGCTTATTTCTTAAACAGCATTGGCACAAAGGTAACTGTAATAGAATTTTTGGACAGAATATTAACAATGGTTGATAAAGAAATAACAGATATAGTTACTAAATCGCTGATTAAAGCTGGGATAACAATTCATACAAGCAGTCAGGTAAAGGAAATAAAAGACTCTTCAATATTGTTCGAAAAGTCGGGAAAAACAGAAGAAATTTTTGTCGACAGGGTATTAATGGCAGTGGGAAGAACTGCAAATACAGAAGGACTAAACTTAGAAGCGGCAGGAGTTAAAACAACAAGAGGAGCAGTAGAAACAAATTTAAAATTAGAAACAAATGTACCAAATATTTATGCTATAGGAGATGTAAACGGTAAAGTAATGTTAGCGCATACAGCTTCCGCTGAAGGAATAATAGCAGTTGAAAATATTTGCGGGCATAACAAAGAAATGGACTACGGCAAGATACCGAGTGCCATATATATTCAGCCTGAAATTGCCGGTGTTGGACTAACAGAAGAACAAGCAAAAGAAAAGTATAAAAATATTAAGGTGGGAACATTTCCTTTATTTGCAAATGGCAAAGCTAAGGTTGCCGGTGAAGAAGAAGGAATTGTAAAAGTTATCATTGATGGTAAATTAGGAGAAATACTTGGTGTCCATATGTATTGCATACATGCGACAGATATGATTTCAGAAGTTGTCGTTGCAATGAATTCAGAAGCGACTGCAGAAGAAATGATAAGCACAATTCATCCGCATCCCACAGTGTCTGAAGCAATACATGAAGCTTTCCATGCAGCGGCAGATAAAGCAATACATTATATGCAGGTAAAATAAATTCAGAAAGAAAGGATAGAGATAATGAAAAGCTTAATGGATTATCCTATAGAGCATATAGGCTTTGTTGTACCTAATTTAGAAAAAACTATGAATCATCTAACAGAAATTTTTGGAGTAAAAAAGTTTAGTGTATATGATTTTTCGCCAACAAAAGCATGGTCAATGGGTAAATTAATTCCCGAGTATAAACTAAAAATTGCCATGGCTGTTGTAGAAAATGGGAGTACAGGTTTTGAAATAATTCAACCTATCAGTCCCGAAGGAATACACAGAGATATGGCTTATTCAGGAAAAAAGGGTATGAATCACATAGCTTTTAAAGTAGATGATTATAATTATTGGAAAGATTTTTTTAAAGAAAAAAATGCACAATTTATTTTTGAATCTGAAACAGAAGATGAATTAAACGGATACAGAAGATGTTTTTATGTAAAAGATAATGAAGAAGGTCTTATATATGAAATAAAGGAAAAATCTTATTTCAGAAATAAATAGTATTGTAATATTTTAAAGAATACTGTGATAGTATGTAAGTATTTTATTGTCGCGGTATTCTGACTGCAGGAGGGCATTATGGAAGAAAAAGTAGTAATTGTTACCGGCTCGGGAAAAGGTATCGGACGGGCTATAGCCGAGAGATGTGCTGAACATAGTATGCAAGTAGTTGTAGCTGATGTTGATGAAAACTTGGCTATAAATACCGCAAAAGAAATAAAAGAAAAATACAATGTAAAAACTATGGCGGCAAAAACTGATGTATCAAATGAAGAGCAGGTTTTTAAAATGGTTCAAAAAGTTATAGATAAATTTGGAGATATCTATGCATTAGTTAATAATGCGGGAATAATCCGTTTGGGAAAACCGTTTGAAGAAGTTGAAAATAAAGAATGGGACTTGATTTTTAATATTAATTTCATGGGTGTTGTAAATTGTTGTAAGGCTGTACTTCCAATACTTAAAAAGAATAAAAGAGGAAGAATAGTCAATATGTCATCAATGTCCGCATATACAGGCGGAATGGCAGTTACACCCGCTTATGCGGCTTCAAAGGCGGCAATTATGAGTATAACAAGGTCTATTGCCAAGCAAGTGGCACCTTTAAAAATCACTGTAAATTCAGTAGCGCCCGGACTTATAGATACAGAGGGAGCATCTATCTGCAACTACCGGCCGGAGCAGGTGCCTTTAAATGAACTCGGAACTCCGGATAACGTTGCTGATGCGGTATATTTCTTATTAAGCGAAGGAGCAAGACATATAACAGGAACTACAATTGATGTTAACGGCGGAATATACATGAAATAAAAATTATACCAAGGAGGTATTTAAAATGAAATATGCAGCTTTAATCGATAATGAAAAATTTGAAATCCGAGAGGGAGAACTTAGGGTAAAACGTAATCCCATCATCAAAGTCACCCATGTTGGTGTTTGCGGAACTGATTTAGGTCAATGGAAGGAAGGCTCACATCATAAGGATTTGGTTATTGGACATGAATATTCGGGAATTATTGTTGAGCCGGGAACAACAGGTCTTTTTAAAGAAGGTGACAGAGTAGCCGGGTATACTCAAAATGTTTTCAATGAACCCTGTGGTCATTGCGAAAATTGTTTAAATGAAGATTTTGACAATTGCACTAACAGAAAGGTCTATACCTGGAAAGGAGGTGATTATACACATCCCGGAGCTTATAGTCAGTATACTACATGGTTCCCAAAGAGTATTTATAAATTGCCGGATGGAATAGAATTAGATGAGGCAGCTTTAATTGAACCATTTACAGTAGGACTTCATGCAGTCTTATTAACAGAAATGAAACCTGATGATAAAGTATTGGTATTAGGAGGCGGAATAATAGGATTAGCGATTTCAGAATGGCTAAAGGTATATGGTGCATCAGAAATAACAGTTACTGAAATGAATAAAGAAAAAATAGAATTAATTAAAAGTTTCGGTATTGTTGATCATGTAGTTGCATCTGATGCGAAAGATATTGATGAACAATTACAAACAATTTCACAAGGAGGATATGATATTGTTTTCGATTGTACGGGTATAGCATCAGCTATTGATACAGGAATAAAAGCACTAAAGCAGGAATTCAAAAAAAAGTTCACTGCTGTAGGATTGCCACATGCTCCGGTAAGTATCAATTATGAAAGAATTGTTCTTAAAGAAGTAATTTTAAGGGGGAGCAAGGGACATCAGTTCCATGAATTCAGAACAGTTGCCAGAATGGTTGCTGATAAGAAGTTAGATGTAAAAAAATATATTACAACCAGGATAAAGTTATCGGAGGTTCAAGCTGGGTTTGAGGGATTAAAGGCAAGAAGAGGGGCAGATGTTAAGGCAGTAATTGAGATAGATTAATAATAAAAATGAAAAATAATACGGAGGATTTTAAGTTTGAAACAAATATGTAG
>DHUT01000070.1 GCA_002409285.1 Firmicutes bacterium UBA5227
AGAAAGGTGGATTTATAAAAATGACTGACAGAGAATTATTAGAAATGATTGCTTCACAGGTAGGTACATTAACTAATCAGGTAGGTACATTAACCAATCAGGTAGGTCCATTAACTAATCAGATAGACACATTAACTAATCAGGTAGACACATTAACCAATCAGGTAGACACATTAACTAATCAGATGGGAACATTAACTGAACAGGTGGATGGACTTCAAATCGAAATGCAGGAAGGCTTTAGAGAAGCCTATAATGAAAGACAAGAAATGAAGACTGAAATTAAAGAAATGAAAACTGAAATTAAAGAAATGAAAACTGAAATTCGGGATGTCAAGGAAACTGTAATTAAAATAGAGGATGAGCAGAAACAAAAATTCGGTGCCTTATTTGATGGATATAAACAGAATACAGATATTCTTGAAAGGGTTGAGAATGAAGTGTCTAAGCATGAAGATATTATTCTTAGGAGAGTTCAATAAAAAAGGAGCTATGCACTGTTTCTAAAATTATATTACCATAACCTACAAAAATCAGTACAGTACAGATAATTGACCACTATGTCCTGTACTGATTTTTGTAATGTTACTTGGGCATATTATAATACTGCTGCCCTGCTGTAAGGGGTAATCCTCTGTATTCTGCCAGTTCACTAATTGTTACGAGCTGGTAGCCCATTTCAACAAGCTTTGGTATAAATATTTTTGAAGCATCGGCTGTGCTTTTGTAAATATCATGCATCAGAACAATGTCTCCATCCTTTACTGTATTCAGCACATGGATGGTTACCTTCTGTGCATCCCTACTCTGCCAGTCTCTTGTATCTACGGACCACTTGATAATTGGTCTTGAAATTTTTTTATTTAGAGTTGCGTTACTTGCTCCATAGGGCGGTCTGACCAATGATGACACATAACCTGAGGAATCATATATTGATCCTTCTGTACTAAGTATCTGATTACTTATTTCTTCATCTGACAATTTCGTTAAATCTTTGTGGTTATAGGTATGATTGCCTACTTCGCTGCCTTCTTCTATTATCAATTTTACCGTGTCCTTATATTTATCCGCTTCTTGTCCAAGCACGAAAAACGTGGCGGAAGAATTATTGTTTTTTAATGTATCAAGTATTTCAGGAGTATATTTAGATGGTCCGTCATCAAAGGTAAGGGCAATCATGGGCTTGTCAGGATCTATTGTCCTTTTGCTTTCTTCTTCATTTTCCTCTTCTTTTTCTGCCGGTACAACTTTCTCAACGGTAGGATTCTGTATTACATCTGCCTCCCGGCTTTCAGCTTCTGAATCTGAGACAGGTATGTAATTTGGCAGCTCCTCATTCACAACGGCCGAACCTGTATTCACTGAAAAAATCATTATTACCGCCATCACAGTGGATAATACTTTATTTAGCATAGAATAGCCTCCTCTCTCATACAGTATACCCTACATAAAAAAGTATAATCACATTATCAGTCAGTCGCATATATTGGGAATTCATGGCATACAAAAAAATAACAAAATCATGGTCATTACCTGATATTGTTATTGTTTAAATAGGATTCTGACTTGTAAACAAGTCAGCTCCAATTATTTTATTTTTCTTTATTTTGTTTTTTTCTCTTTTTCTATATCCGCCTCTTTTAAGGCTTCTTTTCTTGAAAGCTTGATTTTTCCCTGGTTGTCGATTTCAATTACTTTTACAAGTATTTCATCGCCTACATTTAATACATCTTCTACCTTGGCAACTCTCTTGTCAGATATTTGAGATATGTGGAGAAGTCCGTCCTTGTTGTCGGTGAGTTCTACAAATGCACCGAACGTTGCCAGTCTTACTACCTTTCCAAGCATTATTTCCCCAACTTCAATTTCTTTTACAATGCCTTCAATGATTTTCTTTGCTTTGTATGCAGCTTCCACATTTTCGGCTGCAATCATTACCGAACCATCGTCTTCGATATCTATTTTAACGCCGGTTTCTTCGATAATCTTATTGATTACCTTGCCGCCTGCACCGATAACATCTCTGATTTTATCAGGATTGATAGTCATTCTGATGATCTTCGGTGCATACTTGCTTACTTCTGCTCTTGGTTTGTCAATGCATGCAAGCATCTTGTCAAGTATGAACAATCTTCCTACGCGAGCTTTTTCCAAAGCATCGGTTAAAATATTTTTGTCGATTCCATGAACCTTTATATCCATTTGTATTGCAGTAATACCGTCCTTTGTTCCCGCAACCTTAAAGTCCATGTCTCCCAAAAAGTCTTCCATTCCCTGGATATCAGTCAAGACCACAACATTGTCTCCATCCTTCATCAGGCCCATTGCTACTCCGGCTACCGGTGCTTTAATTGGAACTCCTGCATCCATCAGTGATAATGTGCTGCCGCATACGGATGCCTGAGAAGTAGAACCGTTGGAACTTAGAACTTCAGAAACAAGCCTAATTGTGTATGGGAATACTTCTACAGGCGGAATCACAGGCTCCAATGCTCTTTCTGCCAACGCTCCGTGTCCGATTTCTCGTCTTCCGGGTCCTCTTGAGGGTCTGGTTTCTCCTACTGAGTATGAAGGGAAATTGTAGTGGTGCATATATCTCTTGGATGTTTCTTCGGAAATTCCATCTAATGTCTGTTCGTCGCTGGAAACTCCTAATGTAGCCACATTAAGCACTTGGGTCTGCCCTCTTGTGAATAGTGCCGAACCGTGAGTCCTTGGAAGAAGCCCAACCTCGCAGGTGATTTTTCTTATTTCGTCTATCTTTCTGTTATCAGGTCTTATGCCTCTTACGAGTATGTTTTCTCTTACCTTTTCTTTAACGATAGTGTATAGAGCATCATCTATGTCAGCTTCGTTTTCAGGATATTTTTCAATGAATACTTCCTTGGTCTTAGCTTTAAAGTCATCAATTTTTTCCTGTCTTTCAAGCTTATCAACAACTATGATTGCCTCGTTGATAATTGGAGCGGCATATTCTCTTATTTCCTGCTCAATTGCTTCATCGCAGACAAATTTAACATAATCTAATTTCTTTTCTTTTCCCACTTCTGATCTTATTTCATTGATGAAATCGCATATTTTTTTAATTTCTTCATGGGCAAACAATATTGCTTCCAACATTTTTGCTTCGGGGATTTCATCTGCTCCTGCTTCAACCATCATTATGGCTTCTTTTGTTCCTGAAACAGTTAAGTTCAATGAGGTTATTTCTCTTTCTTTACTGTTAGGGTTAACAATAAATTCATCATTTATCATTCCGATATTAACCGCTCCTGTTGGTCCGTCAAAGGGAATGTCTGATATGGATAATGCAATTGAAGACCCAATCATTCCTGCTATTTCAGGTGAACAATCCTGGTCAACGGACAATACGGTAACTGTAACCGAAACGTCGTTTCTGTATCCTTTTGGGAATAATGGTCTAAGTGGTCTGTCAATTAATCTTGATGTCAGTATTGCTTTTTCTCCCGGCTTACCTTCTCTTTTTATAAAGCCTCCTGGGATTTTCCCTACAGAGTAAAGCTTCTCCTCAAAATCTACGCTCAGCGGGAAAAAGTCTATCCCTTGTCTCGGCTCTTTAGAAGCAGCCACATTTGCCATAATTACTGTATCTCCATATTGTACAAGACAGGAGCCGTTTGTCAGCTCTGCAATTTTTCCTGTGGTAACCTTCAATTCTCTTCCTGCAAGCATGTATTTAAAAATCTTTTCTTCCATGGTACCTCCTTTAAATAATTATCAATAACATTTTTAAAATAACAGAGCGGGAATCCCCGCTCCTTAATTTTACTTATAGTATAAGCGACGTTACCAACTGTATAGGTTGTCTGCTTATCTTCTTAATCCTAATTTTGCAACAATTGCCCTGTATCTTTCAATATCATTTTCCTTTAAGTAGTTAAGAAATCCTCTTCTTTGTCCAACCATCTGCAAAAGACCTCTTCTTGAATGGTGATCTTTTTTATTGTCTTTTAAGTGTTCAGTCAGGTTGTTGATTCTGTATGTGAGCAGTGCTATCTGAACCTCGGGTGAACCTGTGTCATGCTCATTAATTCTGTACTGTTCAATGATTTGTGTTTTTTGTTCCTTTGTCATATTATCCTCCATTTTTAATTAATTCACCATAATCCAAGCAATACGTTGAGGATTCGTAAAACTTAGGCTATGGAAATACAATAAATTCTACCATAAACATATGTTTTTGTAAACATAAATTTTTACAAAATCTTCAATTTGTCAAATGATTCTGTCCAGAAAAACAATATCGTCATTTTTCTCTAATTTTTTATCAAAGATAAGGACGGAACCATTTCTGTCGGTTCTGATTGTTACCATCATTTCTTTACTTCCTGCAAGAATTCTGTATCGTCCGTCTGCAGGAATTACTATACTGCTTTTATTATCTGTAAAAGCAATATTTTTATTAAAATCTACATTAATTTCATCGGCAAATATGGTGTACTTATTAATTAATAGATTATTTGCATCGCAGATTTTACCTTCTGTCAACAAATTTCGCACCAGCGTGCTGCTGACTGCTATTCCATTATATTTAACAGGATAAATTTCTTCGACTCTGTATCCGTATTTATCCTGAAGCTCTCTCAGGGTATTCACATTTCCGCCTGCTTTATATCCGAAAGTAAAGTTATATCCTACCACAATATTTTTTGCATTATATTTATCTATCAGTATTTCCCTGATAAATTGTTCCGGCGAATATTTTGAAATTACATCGTCAAGTTCTATTTCAGCTATATCTGTCACACTATAGGATTTTAATAATTTTAGTTTGACATTTCTTGAGTTAATGTATTTAATATTGTAATTTGATTTTTTTAAGTCTTTTTTTACAAACCTGAATGTAATTATTATGCTGTCTCGGTTTGTTTCATGGCTCAGCTCAATCATGCGTCTTATTAAAGCGTCATGACCGATATGAATGCCATCAAAATTACCAATAGCAATACATGATTCGTTTCTATTTTTCATCTGTCTCACCCATAGTTCATATAAGTAATTTATCTATTTTAACTTTATTTTCGCCTGTTTTTTCCCCTATTCCAATTAAATATCCTTTACAGTAAATATAAAATTCTTTGCAGATTAAATCAGGTGTTGTTGCATAAACTTCATTACCTGCAGTGAGTCTGCTGTAATATTTTTCGTCAACAGCTATTTTTTCCAAAGGGTAAACTTCATCCAACGGTAAAAGGCATTCTTTCAGCCTGTTGCTTTTAAATAAATATTCCAGTTCTTCCAAGGTTACAGAATTTTCAATACGTAAACCTTTTGCTTCTGTTCTTACAAGAACTCCCATATGTCCGAAAGTCCCAAGACTTTCTCCTATATCACTGCACAATGTCCTCATATATGTACCTTTTGAGCATTTAACCTTCATCAAGGCTCTTGTACCATCAAACTTCAACAGTTTCAGTTCCTTAATTTCAATCGGTCTCCCCGGCTTCTCAACATAGATATTTTGTCTGGCATATTCATACAACTTCTTTCCGTTTAATTTTACGGCTGAATACATGGGGGGTGTCTGGAGCTGTTTTCCTTGAAATTCTTCCAGAACTCTTATTAAATCTTCCCTGTCTGCATTTACATATTCTGTTTTATTTATTACTGTCCCATAACTGTCCTGAGTGTCGGTGCTCTGACCTAAAATCAACTCACAAATATATTCCTTATCACCGTTCATTAAATAGTCACTGAGCTTTGTCCCTTTTCCAACACAAACAACCATGACTCCGGCAACATTAGGATCAAGAGTGCCTGCATGGCCAACTTTTTTTATATTCAAAATTTTTCGTATTCTGCTTACCACATCATGAGATGTCATTCCGGTTGGCTTTAAAATGTTCAGTATTCCGTTCATTATTCTCCAAATTGTTCTTTAAAGGTTTCAATTAATATTTTCTTTGCATTTTCAACAGTATCTTCAATTTCAAATCCTGCCGCTTTTGCATGACCGCCTCCGCCAAACTTAACCGAAACAGCGGATACATCTATGTCATTTTTGGATCTTAGACTTATCTTAGTGTTCTTCTCTCCATATTCCTTCAGCACGCAGGAAACCTCAACCTCTTTAATCTCTCTTATAAATTCAACAACTCCGTCCACATCTCCCATTTCAACATTGTTTCTTTCTAAAATATCTCTGGTAACAGAAGCAACGCCAAATTTATTGCAAAAATAAAGCTCTATGCCACCAATGGATTCAATAAATGCCCTGACTACATTTGACGGCTTTGAATTATAGACTGTGTTGTCAATTTCTGCAACATTTACTCCAAGTTCAATGAGCTCTGCAGCCTTTCTGTGGGTTGCTGATGAAGTGCTTGAATAACTGAACCTGCCTGTATCTGTGAGTATGGCAATATATATGTATTCGGCTATTTGTTTTGTTAGCTTGCCTCCGGATGTTTTCAATATATCATATAACAGCTCACCTGTGGAACTCATGGTTGGCTCAATTATATTTATAGTTGCATAGCTTTCATTTGTTTTATGGTGGTCAATACATACGGATTTTTTAGTATTTTTTAAAACATCTTTAAATTTTCCAAGTCTTTCTGCATCGCTGCAGTCTAAAATAAACAGCAAATCAAATTCTCTGTTGTCATATTTATCTGCAATGATTCCTTGTCTCACAAATTGCCTATAATTAAAGGGGATTGCACCATCAACACATACTGTCAGGTTTTTATTAAGGGGCTTAAGAAATTCATATAGGGCCATTACAGACCCTATACAGTCTCCGTCAGGGGATTTGTGTCCTGCAATACAGATTTCTTGAGAAATATTAATTAAATTAAATACTTCTTTTACATCATTCGGATTCATCTTCAACCTTCCTGCTCTCTTCATCTTCTATGACCTTGTTTATAAGACCTGCCATGTATATGCCTCTTTCTATGGAATCATCTCTTTCAAAAATCAACTCCGGAGTTATGCGTATCTTAATTCTTTTGCCTACCTCTCTTCTTATGAAGCCTTTTGCACTTTTTAATGCTTCTAAGGTAGGTTCTGCATCTCCATATACAGAAATATACACTTTTGCATATTTCAAATCTTCTGTAACATGCACATCCGTTATACTTAACAGCTCTGATATCCGAGGGTCTTTAACCTCATCCCTGATTACTTCGTAAATTACCTTTTTCATTTCACCAGACAATCTGCTATTTCTTCTTTTTGCCATGTTATACCCCTTTCAACACAATTATCTTTTTATTTCTTCCATTATATAGGCTTCAAACGAATCGCCTTCTTTAATGTCGTTATATTTTTCTATGCCTACTCCGCCTTCAAATCCTGTGTTTAATTCTGATACGTCATCTTTAAATCTTTTCAGCGAGGAAATATCTCCCTCATGGATTACTATATCATTTCTTAATAATCTGACTTTGGATTTTCTTGTAATTTTGCCGCTTGTTACATATACACCTGCAACAATTCCCACATTAGGAACTTTAAATGTCTGTCTGACTTCCGCTCTTCCCATAACAACTTCTTTATATACCGGAGCTAACATACCCTTAACAGCCTGCTGAATATCTTCAATGGCCTGATAAATTATATTGTAGGTTCTGATATCAACATTCTCTTTTTTTGCAAGTTCCATTGCCGCAATCGAAGGTCTTACATTAAAACCTATGACAATAGCATTTGAAGCCGATGCAAGCATTACATCATTTTCATTGATTCCGCCTACTCCGCCGTGTATGGGATTAACTTTTACCTCATCCATGCTAAGCTTTTGAAGTGATTGTTTAACAGCTTCAATAGAGCCGCTTACATCAGCCTTAATGATGATGTTCAAGTCCTTAACCTCACCCTTTTGAATTCTTTCAAACAAATCATCCAAGGAAACCTTTGAAGTTGCATTCATTGATTCTTTATGTTTCTTGTCTCTTCGTTTTTCAGCAATGTTTTTGGCATCTTTTTCGTTTTCCATCACAATTAGTATATCTCCTGCCAGAGGAGTTTCGTTAAGTCCAAGAATCTCTACCGGTACAGACGGGCCAGCCTGATTTATCTTTTTACCCTTTGAATTAAACATTGCTCTCACTTTGCCATAAGCACTGCCTACCAGTACCACATCGCCTTTGTTAAGGGTTCCTTTTTCAACCAGCACGGTTGCAACAGGGCCTCTTCCTTTATCCAGCTTAGCTTCTATAATAGTTCCCTTTGCCGCTCTGTTGGGATTAGCCTTTAATTCCTGCACTTCAGCCACAAGCAGAATCATTTCAAGCAAATCCTCTATACCCATATGTTTTTTTGCCGAAACAGGAACAAATATAGTGTCACCGCCCCAGTCTTCGGATATAATTCCCTGCTCTGAAAGCTCCTGTTTGACTCTATCCATATTTGCTGTTGGTTTATCTATTTTGTTTACAGCGACTATAATAGGTACTCCTGCTGCCTTCGAGTGGTTTATTGCTTCTATGGTTTGTGGCATTACTCCGTCATCTGCTGCAACGACTATTACAGCTATATCCGTAACCTTAGCACCTCTTGCCCTCATCGCTGTAAAAGCTTCGTGTCCAGGTGTATCAAGAAAAGTGATTTTCTTTCCGTTTATTTCAACCTGAGAAGCACCAATATGCTGTGTAATTCCACCTGCTTCAAGTTCAGTGACTGCAGTGTTTCTGATAGCATCAAGCAAAGATGTCTTACCATGGTCTACATGACCCATGACTGTTACAATAGGAGGTCTGGGTTGCAAATCTTTTTCATCGTCGGAATCCTCTTTCATCAGTGATTCCTCCAAGTTCTGAAGTTCGTCAACAACTTCAATCTTTGAAACCTTCGCACCTAATTCTTCACCGATTAACTGCGCCGTATCAAAGTCTATTTCCTGATTCATATTAGCCATGATCCCCAGAAGTATAAGCTTTGAAATTACAACATTAACAGGAACGCCTAATTTGTCGGCAAATTCTCTGACTATTACAGGCTCTTCAATTTCAATGTTTTTAATTTTAGGCTGGTGCTTCTTTTCTTCCGGCTCTGCAGGTTTTGGCTGCTGCTGATATTGCTGTTTATTTTTCGGTTTATTTTTATTTTTACTGAAGTTTTTGTTGTTTTTATTGTTTTTGCTATTGCTGTTACTGTTGTTGCTGCTTTTATTGTTGTTATTTCCCTTATTTTTGTCTGCTTCTCCGGCTGCCTTAACAGTAGGTTTTGACTGTACAGGCTGTTTTTTCCCGGGAGTAAGTAAATTTTTGTCAACTTTTTTTAACTTAGCCTGCTTCATGTCAATATGTTCATCAACTAAAGGCTCATCATCAACTATAATATTTTTTGCTCCTTTTGACATTTTAGTTTTTTTGTTATTGTTAATTATGTTTAATGCTTTTTTAAGTCTTATAACTTCTAAATCAGTAATCGAACTCATATGGTTCTTAATCGTAATTCCCAGTTCCTGTTCGGCCAGTTTAACCAGGTCTTTGCTATTCATCTTTAATTCTTTTGCCAGTTCATATATTCTCATTAAGCCACCTCCGGATTATATATTATTTTGTAAATATGATGCAATGTTTATATCGTTAACGGACATAACACTCACCACCTTTCTTCCAAGACTTTTGCCAAGGATTTCTTTTTCTCCATATTCAACACATTTAACAGTATGTTTTTCACATAAAAACTGTACGTTTTCTTTTGTTTTTTCTGAGGCATCTACAGCTATTATAACCAAAATACTTTTCCTATGCTTTATGTCAAAGCAAGTAGCATCAAAACCAATTGATATATTACCGCCCTTTTTAGCAATTCCGAGCATGGAATAAATCTTATTCATTTTTTGTAATCTCTGCCCTTATGGCTTCATATATTTCTTCAGGAATTTCAGCTTCAAGGGATTTTGATAACCTTTTTGATTTAACGGCCTTTTCCAGACATTCGGTTTTCTTGCATATATAGGTGCCTCTGCCATTTAATTTTCCGGTAGCATCAAAATGTATTTCATTATCTTTGTTTTTTACTATTCTGCACAATTCCTTTTTAGGGAAACTCTCCATACATCCGATACATTTTCTCAAAGGGATTTTACGAGTTTTCATACTTCCTCCTCAGTGATTCTTTCCTTTTCCTGGGATTCGCTTATGATATCTATTTTCCAGCCTGTAAGCTTGGCTGCCAGTCTTACGTTTTGCCCTTCCTTTCCTATGGCAAGTGATAATTGATTATCCGGTACAACTGCAACAGCACTTTTTTCTTTTTCGCTTGCTGTAACCTTTACAATTTTTGCCGGTCCAAGACTGTTTGCAATAAACTTTTCAGGATTCTTGTCATATATTATGATGTCAATTTTCTCCTGACATATTTCATCAATAATATTTTTAACCCTTGTTCCTTTATTACCCACACAGGAGCCAATGGGTTCAACATTTGGGTCATTGGAGAAAACAGCTATTTTTGTCCTTGAGCCTGCTTCTCTTGCAATTGAATAAATTTCTATTGTACCATCGTGTATTTCAGGAACCTCCAGTTCAAACAGCCTCTTAACAAGATTAGGATGGCTTCTTGAAAGCATTATACTTGCTCCCTTGCCTGAATTTTTAACTTCTACTATAACTATCTTAATTCTGTCTCCTGGGTTGTATACTTCACCGGGTATTTGTTCATTCAGAGTAATAATCCCCTCAATTTTCCCTAAATCCACATATACATTACCTTTACCTTCTCTTTGAACCACACCTGTAAGTATGTCTGATTCTCTTCCATAAAATTCGCTGAATATTGATTCTCTTTCAGCCTCACGAATTTTTTGAAGAATAACCTGTCTGGCAGTCTGGGCTGCAATACGCCCAAAATCCTTTTTAGGCCTGATTTCAATTTTAACCACATCACCTATATCATATTTTGAATCAATGGTTTTAGCATCCTCAACCGTTATTTCCTCATTTGTGTTTTCCACATTATCAACTACGGTTTTATCCTGAAACAGCTTATACTCGCCATTTTCTTCATCAATATCTATACTGAAGTTAGTTGATTTCCCATAGTTTTTCTTGTAGCCAGTTTCCAATGCCGCCTTGATTGCCTCCAGTACAACGTCCTTGCGAATCCCTTTTTCTTTTTCGAGCTCGTTTAACGCATTCAATATTTCCTTATTCATGATACCCTCCGTTAAAAGTCCTCTAACACTTTATTTATTTTTGAAATATCTTTAAGTTCAAATGTAAGATTTTCACCATCAGAATTTATAACTACCTTGTCTTCATATTTTTCTGCTAAAATACCTGTTACAGATTTTTTTTCGCCAACAGGCTTATAAAACTTGGCTTCCACTTTTTCCCCTATGCTTTTTTTATAGTCCGCATCTGTCTTGAAGGGTCTTTCAATTCCAGGAGATGATACCTCTAAAAAATACTGCTCCTTTATTAAATCTGCCTCATCAAGCATTTTATTCAACGCTCTGCTTACGTCGGCAGTATCATCAACAGTTATACCATCCGGCTTGTCAAGATAAACTCTCAGATATTTAAATGGTCCTTCCTTTACATACTCAATGTCAATCAGCTCAATTTCAGTATTTTTTATAACATCTTTCACCATCTTCTGTACTGATTCTTCTATGGATTTCTTATTCATGTTTTCTCCTTTACCCGACTTTTATCATTATTGCAGTCCATTCACCGACAATTTGCCACGATGACACTTCGATATGTGGTTATGACATACAATCAGAAAGAGTGGGAAACCCCACTCTTTCTGTCAAAAACTCTATCTTTAATATATTGTATCACAGTATTTTAAATTAATCAAATAAAAAAATTTTTTTTGGTGTAAAAAATAGTGAAAGGGCATTGAAACCCGGAAATATTACATATTTGATTTTTTTGAAATTAAACTTTTTTTGTGAAATCGCTTTACTGATTCATAATTTTGTGCTAAAATGTTAAATATGCGTAATTAATTTAGATATCTAAATAGTTTTTCATGGAAAACGTCATAATAATCATATCTTAATTCATAAAAAGTAAAGGTTGTTAAATTATTTTCATATTTGTTCTACATCAAAAAATATCACTGGCAATTTCATACAAGAACAGCCATCTTATAATTTGCTTTTTTTGAATTATATGATTAAATTTTAAATTTAATGTTAGGAGTTGAATATATGGATTGGAAAACGCAGTTGAAAAACAATATTACAACAGCAGATGAGGTGAATGAAGCCTTAAACTGGAATCTGTCCGAAGATGATAACATCAAACTTAAAAATATTATTGACAGATATCCTATGTCAATACCCAGATATTACTTATCTTTAATTAACAGAGATGACCCGGATGACCCAATCAGGAAGCTATGTGTTCCTTCAATACTTGAAACTGACATGAGCGGCAGTTTTGATACAAGCGGTGAAGCGAGCAATACGGTTATCAACGGTCTTCAGCACAAATACAAACAAACAGCAATGTATCTGTCAACAAACAGATGTGCCATGTATTGCAGACACTGTTTCAGAAAACGCCTGGTAGGCGTCGTTAACGATGATGAAATAAATAAGAACTTCGATGATGTGGTAAACTACGTAAGAATTCATGAAGAAATAACAAATGTGCTGGTTTCCGGCGGTGATTCCTTTATGAACAGCAATGAAAAAATCAGGAAAATATTAGATGAATTTATGAAAATAGATCATATAGATTTTATTCGTTTTGGCACCAGAATTCCTGTTGTTCTTCCTCAAAGAATTTATGAGGATGACGAGCTCTTGGATATACTTCAAAATTACAACAATATAAAGCAAATTTATGTTGTTACACATTTCAATCACCCTAATGAAATTACGGAGGAATCAAATCGAGCTGTTGAGGCTCTTCGAAATATTGGTATTGTCGTAAGAAACCAAACAGTATTGTTAAAAGGAATAAATGACAATCCGGACACCATGGCTGATTTAATGAACAGTCTTACAAAAATAGGTGTCACGCCTTATTATATATTCCAATGCAGACCGGTTTCAGGGGTTAAAAACCAATTCCAGGTTCCTTTTAAAAAAGCTGTTAGAATTATTGATGAGACGAAATCAAAGCTAAGCGGAATAAGCAAGAGCTTTAAATATGCCATGAGCCATACTACCGGAAAAATTGAGATAGTTGGAAACTTGAGTGAAGACGAAATAATTTTTAAATATCATCAGGCAAAATACACTAAGAATCAGGGAAGGATAATGATAATAAAGGTAGAAGACAACCAGGCATGGCTTCCTGAAAAAATATAGCAGGCTCCATCACAATTTTATCTGTCCGCTGGTGCTCATATAAAATTGGATTGCAGCCCATAAGACTAAAAAAAGCGAAACTCTATTAAGAATTTCGCTTTTACTATGTTGTATGTTAAATATTCTCTTCTTCAGCAGGTTCATTCTCTTCGTCATCATGACCCTGCCTTTTTACTTCTACTATTGAAATTACACATTGTTCAGGGTCTAATTCAGGCACAATGCCTTTAGGAAACTCCACATGGGCAACATTAATATTTTCAACCCTTTTAACATTTGAAACATCAATAACTATATCATCCGGAATATCCTGCGGCAATCCCTTAACACGTATAACATCCATTTGGGGCAGTGCCATAAGTTTCTTAAATTCCAATGTTTCTACCCCTTTAAGCCTGATAGATAAATCAACTCTGATTTCTTCATTCAATGATACCTGCTGAAAATCCACATGCATCATTTCTCCTTTAATTGGTGAATATTGAATTTCTTTAACCATTCCCGTAATAGAATTATCATTTTCCAAAGAAAGTTTGAATAGAGCATTCCTTCCGTATGAAGCTAAGCTCCTTTTCAATTCGTCTGTTTTTACCGAAACTGATATTGATTCCTTTCCTTTGCAGGAAAGGCTTGCAGGTACATATCCATTTTTGCGCAGCTGCTTGCTTGCCCTGCTGTTTACAGTTGTTCTTTTTTCAATGTTTAGCGTTCCTAATTCTGACATTGTATCCTCCTTAAAATTATGTTAAATTTACTTAATAACACCCCACATCATTTTAGATTACCTATAAAAATAAGCTGAATCCTTTAAAATTCAACTAATTCTTACTCAATTATACTATCATATTACATATATGTCAATTCATTTACATCTTTTCAATTTCATCTAACAAGGTCTGAACAATTTCTTCTTCTTTTATTTTTCTGATTATTTCACCCTTTTTAAATAAAAGAGCTTCGCCCACTCCTCCGGCAATTCCTATATCTGACTGCCTTGCTTCGCCGGGCCCGTTAACGGCACAGCCCATTATTGCAACTGTAATAGGCTTATTTACATCCTTCAAGCCCTCCTGAATTTTTTTGGAAAGCTCTATAAGCTGAATTTGTGTTCTTCCGCAGGTTGGACAGGTAATATAGTTAATACCGTAATTCCTCAGATTCAGGCTTTTTAAAATTTCTTTTGCCACCTTTACCTCTTCCACAGGGTCATCCGTAAGAGATATTCTTATTGTATCACCAATACCGTCTGCCAGCAAGCTTCCCACTCCAATGGCTGAACGTATACTCCCCTCAAAAAGAGTTCCGGCATGGGTAATACCCAAGTGGAGGGGATAATCAACTTTTTCAGCCATGGATCTGTAGGCATCTATGGTCATTTTAATATCGGTTCCCTTCATGGAAATAACTATATTTCCATAATTTAGATCTTCCAATATTCTGACATGCTCTAATGCGGACTCCACCATTCCTTCTGATGTGGGTTTTCCACCATATTTTTTCAGTATTTCTTTGTGTATACTGCCTGCATTTACGCCAATTCTTATGGGTATATTTCTGGGTTTAGCCGCTGCAACAATTTTTTGAACCCTATCCATGCTTCCGATATTTCCTGGATTAATCCTAAGCTTATCAATTCCGTTCTCAATTGCTTTTAGTGCCAGTCTGTAATCAAAATGAATGTCTGCAACCATGGGCATATGAACCTGCCTTTTAATATCCTTTATGGCATCAGCGTCTTCACTGTCTGCAACGGCAACCCTTATTATTTCACATCCGGCTTCTTTTAGCCTTAAAATTTGCTCAACTGTGGAATTCACATCCTTTGTAAGTGTGTTAGTCATAGACTGAACAGCAATTGGTGCTCCTCCTCCGATTTGCACATCGCCAACCATAATTCTTCGGCTTTGCCTTCTTACTATTTGATCCATCTGATTAACCTGATTCATCTGATTCATCTGATTCATCTGATTTATAAATTCCTCCCTGTCAGTGATGTCATAATCTAAGTAATCTTAATATGTCCTTATAGGTTATAAATATCATGAAGCCCATTAATGCAACAAAGCCTATAAAATTAACATAACCTTCTTTTTCCGCAGGTATTGCCTTGCCTCTCACAGCTTCAATAAGCAGTAACAATATTTTACTTCCATCCAGTGCCGGTATCGGCAGCAGGTTCATAAAACCAAGATTAATGCTTATAAATGCGGCAAGGTTCAAAAGAGAAAGTATGCCGTTTTCTGCAGCTTCTCCTATCATTGAAATTACCATTACAGGACCGCCTAATGAATCGGTTCCTATCTTGCCTGTCAGAATTTGACCAATAGTTTTAAACATAAGCTCTATATAGTATACCGTTTTATAAGCAGATGATGAAATTACCGTAATAAATGATCTTTCCAGTTGAGTATTAAATTTAACAGCAATCTGTTTCTCGGGAAGTACGTTGAAATCAAGCGTGCTTCCATCTCTGTCAACAGTTACTTTAACCTCCTTGCCACTTTCGGTAAGTTCAACCTGGTTTATAACATCATCCCAAGAATTTACAGAAACATCATTTATTTTTGTAATCACATCTCCGTCTTTAATGCCTGCAACATAGGCAGGTGCAGTTACATCTGTGGGAGATACTGTTGTTGTTGTATTTCCGTCCTTCAGCTTTGAAGTTATACCTATAAGATTTCTATAGTTGTTATCAATCCTGGTCTCTCTGACCTGACCGTCCCTTTCATATGCAATAGTATAAAATGGGCTTTCATTGCCTGCTATTGCATATGAAATATCTTCCCATATGTATACTTTCTTACCGTTAATAGAAACTATCTTATCGCCGGTTCTTAATCCGGCTTCATATTCATTAGAATCTTCAGCCAGATAATCAATATGATTTCCATAAACTCCAAAAGAAAATGCAATTATTAAAAATAAAACGAGCGCAAGCACAAAGTTCATTAAAGGTCCGGAAAAAACTACCTGAAATCTTTGCCATATGGTCTTTGTGCTGAAGCTGGTTGATGTTCTCACATCTTCATCTTCTCCCTCCATCTGGCAAAAGCCCCCAATAGGCAATGCTCTTATTGAATAAATTGTTCCGTTTTTTTCTCTTTTATAAAGCAGCGGTCCCATTCCGATTGCAAATTCATATACTTTTATGCCAACTCTTTTGGCTGCCTTATAATGACCATATTCATGAATAAGAACTATCACAGAAAATACAAGAATTGATGAAATTAATGTCAGCAATATTTTACCTCCGTTACAGGAAATGTCGGATAAAGTAATAAACCGTAGGAGCCACGAAAAGTACGCTGTCGAATCTGTCTAATATTCCTCCGTGTCCCGGTAGTATTTTTCCAAAATCCTTTATTCCGTTTTCTCTTTTAATTTTTGAAGCAGCAAGGTCACCAACCATTGAAAAGACAGATGCACTCACACTAAATATTATAATGTAAATATATTTATTTATTCTTAAATAATTAAAATAGATAAGTGATAAGATGACACATCCTATTATTCCTCCCAAAGCGCCTTCAACAGTCTTATTAGGACTTACTTCAGGATATAGCTTGTGTTTTCCAACCATTTTTCCTGTAAAATAAGCACATGTATCTGAGCCGAAAGCAATAATGTATACAAGCCATACATATCTGGAACCATTCATAAGCATCATGTGATACATGAAAAAAACAACATAGATTCCTATAAAAATTATTTCTGAAAGTTTTCTGACATCTGTTTTTTTGTTGAAAACAAATATTAAAAAGTTCAGAGATATGTACAAAAACAGGAAGAAGTCAAAAAGGTGCTGATATTCTGTTGCATTTTCAATAAACAAAGCAATTGCAAATAAATAATTAACAATAGCACCATAATCAAATCCATCATTAAAAAACACTTTTGAAAGTTCGTAAATTGCTATACATGTTATGCCAAAAAAAACAAAATCATATACTATGCCACCAACGTAGGTTACATAAGCAATAAACGCGCCTCCCACAACTCCGGTAATAACTCTTTTTTTCATAGCTGCACCGCCTAATTTCCGTATCTCCTTTTCCTGTTCTGAAAGTTCTCTATTGCTTTTAGAAGTTCTTGCTTATCAAAATCCGGCCACAATACTTCTGTAAAATAAAACTCTGTATAAGCAAGCTGGTATAAAAGGAAATTGCTTAAGCGTTCTTCACCGCTTGTTCTTATAAGTAAATCCGGATCCGGCATATCACAGGTGTATAAATATTTTTTAAAACTTTCTTCACTTATTTCATCTATATTAATTTTATTATTTTCATAATCATTGATTATTCTTTTTACCGCCGTAATTATTTCATTTCTTGAACCGTAGCTAAGCGCAATATTAAAATGCAGTTTACTATTATTTTTTGTAAGTTCAATTGAACGATTAACTTCTTTTTTTGTTTTTTCAGGCAAATCATCAATATTACCCATTAGGGTTATTTTTACACCGTTATTATGTAAATTATCCAGTTCCTTAACTACAAATTCAACCAGTAAATTCATAAGATAGTCTACTTCTTTTTTTTCTCTTCTCCAGTTTTCAGTTGAAAATGCATAAACCGACAAATATTTTATTCCAAGATCCGACGAATTTCTAACAAGCTCTGTGACTCTTACGGCACCTTTTCTATGCCCCTCTCTGACAGGCATATTATTTGTTTTTGCCCATCTCCTGTTTCCATCCATTATGACTGCAATGTGCTCCGGAATTATTCCGGTACACACTCTTTCTTCTAAATTCATAACTATCCTCACCACATAGTTTCATTACAATTAACAATTAACAATTAACAATTGCATATTTCCGACTTCACGAAACTGACAGAAAATGTAACTCAGGCTCATGATATACATAAGCCTTCATTACAAACCAATATTCATTATAAACTAATAATAGGAAACAAATAAAGTAATATATTTTTCGCCGATATCTTCCCTGATTATATATGGTGTTTCTAAATTATTGAACTTTATGTTTGTTCCTGTTACCTTCTTTATATTAATAATCCTATTACTGCTTTCTTCAACAATTTTCAGAGCATCCTTCAGTGGATAACCTGTTAAATTATCCATGTTAAACCTCTAAGATTTCTTTTTCTTTTTCCTTATATATATCATCCGTCAGCTTTATGTACTTGTCAGTAACCTTCTGAATTTCTTCTTCAGCTTTCTTAAGGTCATCCTTGGTTAATTCACTGGATTTCTCCATCTTTTTAAATTCTTCGATTGCATCTCTTCTTATGTTTCTGACTGCTATCTTGGAACTTTCGACTTCTTTTTTTACAAGCTTAATTAAATCCCTTCTCCTTTCCTCTGTTAAAGGCGGAATTACCAACCTTATAAGTTTGCCGTCATTAGATGGGTTAATTCCTAAATCTGACGCTAATATGGCTCTTTCCACTTCTTTAACCAAACTTGAATCCCACGGCTGGATTATGATTGACCTGGGTTCAGGTACAGATATATTAGCTAACTGACTAATTGGAGTCATTGTACCATAATAACTTACCTGAATTTTGTCAACCAGTTTTGGGTTTGCTTTACCGGCTCTGATGGATGCAAGCTCTTCCTTCAGAAAATTAATTGATTTTTTCATTGATTCTTCTGACTTATTCACTAAATCCTTATACATCTCATACCTCCTTTATTATTGTTCCTATGTCGTCTCCCATTACAATTTTTTCGATATTTTCAGGCTGTTCTATTCCGAAGACTAATATAGGAATTTTATTATCCATACATAAAGATGTTGCGGTTGAGTCCATTATTTTAAGACCCTTATTCAGAACATCTATGTATTTCAATTCATCATATTTTATTGAATCAGGGTTTTTATTAGGGTCATCGCTGTATACGCCATCCACACCATTTTTGGCAAGGAGAATAATATCCGCATTAATTTCTGCGGCTCTCAAAGCAGCAGTTGTATCTGTAGAAAAATATGGATTTCCCGAACCACCGGAAAATATGACAACTCTGCCCTTTTCCAAATGTCTTACTGCTCTTCGTCTGATATATGGTTCAGCTATCTGTCTCATTTCTATGGCAGTCTGCAGTCTTGTTTCCACACCTATTTTTTCAAGAGCATCCTGCAAAGCCAAACCGTTAATTATTGTTCCAAGCATTCCCATGTAATCTGATGTTGTCCTGTCCATTTCCTTTGCGCTTGCTCCACGCCAGAAGTTTCCTCCACCGACAACAACAGCAACTTCAACTCCCATTTCATTAACATTTTTTATTACATTAGAAATTCTTGTTACTATTTCCGCATTAATACCGTAGCCCACATTCCCCGACAATGCTTCGCCGCTTATTTTTAATATTATTCTTTTGTATTTAAAGTCCATCTCATCCTCCTGAGCTTTTTTTGATTAAATGGAGAACCTGTTAAGCTCTCCATTACGATTCCATTCAACTCAGGATTAGTTGCCCATTTGTTTTGCAACTTCATCTGCAAAGTTTTCTGTTTTCTTTTCGATACCTTCGCCCACTTCAAATCTCTGAACTCCGGCTACCTTAACTGTCTTACCCATACTTTTTGCAGTATTTTCAATGTATTGCTTAACAGTTATATCTCCGTCCTTGACAAAAGCCTGCTCTAACAGACAAACTTCCTTAAGTTCTTTTTGAAGTCTTCCGTCAACCATTTTTTCAACTATATTTTGTGGCTTACCTTCATTTAAAGCCTGAGCTATCAATATTTCTTTTTCGTGTGCAATGAACTGTGCATCAACATCATTGGTAGATATATACTTAGGATTCATGGCTGCAACCTGCATAGCCAGGTCTTTTCCCAATACTTCCAGCACTTCCCTGTCTCCCTCTGATTCAAGGGCAACTATAACAGAAATCTTACCGCCTGCATGAATATAGGGAACAACCTTTCCTTCGTTAACTTTTTCAACAGCAAATCTTCTTACAGACATATTTTCGCCGATTTTTGCAATTTTATCAGTTAACGACTCCTGAAGTGTTTTCCCATCTTCAAGTTTTTCTGCTTTTAATGTTTCAACATCAGCAGGTTCACTATTCAAAGCTGTTTTGGCAACAACCTCTACAAAATTCCTGAATTCTTCATTTTTAGCAACAAAGTCTGTTTCAGAATTAACTTCTACAACAACACCTTTTTTACCATCATCTGATATCAATGCATATGTCAGCCCTTCTGCCGCTATTCTGTCAGCTTTTTTAGATGCTTTTGAAAGTCCCTTTTCTCTCAAATAATCTATAGCCTTTTCTATATCTCCGCCTGTCTCTTGTAATGCTCTTTTGCAGTCCATCATACCTGCATTAGATTTTTCTCTCAGTTCCTTTACCATTGAAGCTGTTATTTCCATTTTAACCTCCAAATTTAAAAAAGCAAGGTGTAAGGAAAAATTCCCTAACCCCTTACTTTGAATTTTTATTCTTCTATAATTTCTTCTTCAACTTTTTCCAATTCTTCTTCTGTTACAGTATCTGTATCTTCAGGTTCATCATCTGTCATCTGAACACCCTGTTTGCCTTCAAGCACAGCATCTGCAATTGTAGATGTCAAAAGCTTTACAGCTCTTATTGCGTCATCGTTACCGGGAATTACATAGTCAACTTCATCAGGGTCACAATTCGTATCAACTATTGCCACAATAGGAATTCCCAATTTCCTTGCTTCCTCAACGGCTATCTTTTCTTTTCTTGGGTCAACAACAAACAAAGCTCCCGGAAGTTTATCCATATTTTGAATTCCACCTAAGAATTTTTCAAGTCTATCAGCTTCATTTCTCAATTTAATAACTTCTTTTTTAGTTAAAAGATCAAATGTACCGTCTTCTTCCATCGCTTTTAATGAATTTAACTTGTCAATTCTTTTTCTGATCGTCTGATAGTTTGTAAGCATACCTCCAAGCCATCTTTGACTTACATAATGCATTCCGCATCTTGCAGCCTCAGCCTTTGTAGATTCCTGAGCCTGTTTTTTAGTTCCGACAAACAATATGTCTTCTCCGTTTGCCACAACCTCCTTAATGAAATTGTAAGCTTCATCCACCTTATCGCTTGTTTTCTGTAAGTCTATTATATAGATGCCATTTCTTTCTGTAAAAATGTACTCAGCCATTTTAGGGTTCCATCTTCTGGTCTGATGACCAAAATGAACACCTGCTTCAAGCAATTTTTTCATGCTTATTATAGCCATAATATTTCCTCCTTTTGTTTTTACCTCCAGAATTTTCATTTCATGCAAAAGACCTTTCGGCACAACTCCTGCATAATCAAAATCCGTGCGTAATTACGTTCAGTATAACACAGCCTATTTTATTTGGCAATAATTAATTGTAGTTTTGTTACATTGTTTCATTTTTTATATATTATACACAGTTCTTATTTGTACAAATTGTTTGATTATTTTTTATGAACATTCTCTCACCGCACTTGGGGCACCTCTCATTAGTGGGTTCAAGCCATGAAACATAGTTACAATCAGGATAATTTGAACATCCAAAAAATCTTCTTCCGGCTTTAGAATACTTAACCGTAATTTTTCCACCGCATTGCGGACAATCAGCATCAAGTAATTTAATTATGGGTTTTGTATTCTTGCATTTTGGATAATTTGAGCAGGCTAAAAATTCACCGTACCTGCCTTTTCTTTTAAGCATTTTAGCTCCACATTTTTCACATACTTCATCAGTTTCCTCTGCCTCTTCCCTCTCTTTCAGGGGCTTTGTATTCTTACATTCAGGGTAATTGGGGCAAGCCAGAAATTTCCCGTATCTTCCCTTTTTTATCACCATGAATTCTCCGCAATTTTCACACCTTACATCACTAACCTCATCCTTAATTTCAATTTCTTCCATTTCCTTTTCAGCAACATCAAGTTCTTGCTTAAAGTCCTTATAAAACTCCTGAATTACCTCATGCCATTCTTTCTTGCCTGAGGCAATTTCATCAAGATTATTTTCCATTTCAGCAGTAAATCTTTCGTTTACTATGTTGGAAAAATATTTTTCCATCATTTCTGTTACAAGAAAACCCATATCAGTTGGCATAAGATAACTTTTTTCCTTTACAACATAATCTCTGCTGGTTATAGTTGTAATAGTCGGTGCATATGTGCTGGGCCTGCCTATACCTTTTTCCTCCAGATCCTTAATGAGACTTGCTTCTGTATACCGGGCAGGAGGTTGTGTGAAATGCTGTTCCGGGTCAACCTTTAAGACATCTAATTGTTCATTAACCTCAACCTCGGGAAGAAGCCTGCTTTCTGATTCATCATTATATTTATAAACCGCTTTAAATCCTTCAAATACAAGTACCTTGCCGTTTGCTTCAAATATGCTGTCATTGTTGTTTAACAATATCTTTGTAACATCATACCGAGCATCTACCATTTGTGATGCAACAAATCTTTTCCAAATCAAACTGTAAAGCTTATACTGGTCAGAAGTAAGGCTGTCTTTAATTTGTTCGGGATTCCTTGCAACTGATGTAGGTCTGATTGCCTCATGAGCATCCTGCACTTTATTTTCGCTTTTTTTTGATTTTGAATAAACTCTTTTTTCATAATATTTTTCACCGTAATTTTGAGTTATATATTCCCTTGAACTGTTAACCGCCTCATCAGATAATCTGAAAGAGTCAGTTCTTATATATGTTACAAGGCCTACGCTTCCTTCACCTTTTATATTAATTCCTTCGTAGAGCTGTTGAGCAACCATCATTGTTTTTTTAGCAGTGAAGTTTAATCTCCTGTTTGCCTCCTGCTGCAGGCTGCTTGTGGTGAATGGAGCACTTGGCTTCGAATAACTTTTTGATTTTTCTATTTTATAAACATTTATTTTCTCTTTATTTAAATTGTCTAATATTTGTTTTACTTCATCTTCATTTTTTAATTTATTTTTGCTTATTTTTTCTTTTTTTAGGTTACCTGCATACTTTGCCGTAAATTTCTTTTTTTCTTTCTTTACTTCTAACTCAAGTGTCCAATATTCTTCCGGTTTAAAATCCATTATTTCTCTTTCTCTGTCTATCACAAGCTTTAATGCTACCGATTGAACCCTTCCTGCACTAAGACCCTTTTCAATCTTTTTCCACAAAAGAGGGCTTATGTTATAGCCAACAAGCCTGTCAAGCACACGTCTTGCCTGCTGGGCATCAACCAAATCTAAATTTATCCTTCTTGGATTTTTACTGGCATTTTTAATTGCATCCTTTGTAATTTCATTGAATTCAATTCTTATATCCTTATTATAATCTAAATTCAATATGTTTGCCAAATGCCAGGAAATAGCCTCTCCTTCCCGATCAGGGTCGGTTGCAAGATATATGCTGTCAGCCTTTTTAGCTTCTTTTTTTAACTCCTTTATTATGTCACCCTTGCCTCTTATAGTAATATAATTTGGTTCAAAATTATTTTCCACATCTATACCAAGCTTGCTCTTAGGCAGATCCCTTACATGTCCGACAGATGCCTTGACTGTGTAATTCTTTCCCAAAAACTTGCCTATAGTCTTTGCCTTTGCAGGCGATTCAACTATCACTAAATTTTTCATCAATTTCCTCCGATACCGTATGCCCGTAGTTTAAACGTTTCCTAATACATTAATAACATATAATACATTTTTTTATTTGTCAATAGCCAATAATGCCTGCATTTGATGTATACTATATAAATATTACTATTCACAGTACTATATAAAAACCAAGTTTAAGGGAATTATTTTATATTTTGCGAATATATTTTATTAACATTCCGGAAAGAAGGTATAGGCATGGATAAGAATTATTATACTTTCAACGAATATATGAAAAAAAATGAAAATCTGCTAACCGCCTCCATGGAGGATTATCTTGAAATGATATACAGATTGTCTCTTAAATCAGGCTTCACAAGAATAAATGAATTGTCTGATGCACTGAATGTTCATCCTCCATCGGCCACACACATGGTTCAAAGACTCGGAAAGCATAATTTACTGAAGTATGAAAAATACGGCGTTATAGTTTTAAAAGATGAAGGTAAAATTTTAGGAGAACTTCTTTTAAAAAGACATAATACTATAGAAATATTTTTAAAAAAATTAGGAGTGCCTGAAGAAGTTCTGCTGGTAGAAACTGAAAAAATAGAACACACAATAAGTGAAAATACTACAAAATGTTTTGAAGACTTCATAGAATTTATAGATGCTAATAAAGATATTGAAGACAGATTTAATAAATATAAAATGTCACTTTGCAAAGAATAATATACACTAATATTATCTATGCAATAAACCGCTGCTAAAAATCCACTATTTTAAAATTAGCTTAAAACAAATTTATTGCCCGACAGCTGTTTAATGAATCCTTTAATTTCAAGTAAAGTTGCAAGGCTTAATATTGCCGATGTATCAATTCCGGTTTCTTCGCATATTTCATTAACATCTTTGATACCCGATTTTAAGCAGCTTATTATTTTTATTTCATCGTATCCTAAGCAGTCATAGTTTGTCGTGCTCTGATTATTTATTGCCATATCTCTGAAGTTTTTCAGTTCCATAATTTCCTCAATAATATCATCAACGGATGTTGTAATTTTAGCACCGTCTTTTATCAGTGCATTCGTTCCCTTGCTGAATAAGCTGTTTATATTGCCGGGTACAGCGAAAATTTCTCTTCCCTGGTCTGCAGCATGTCCTGCGGTTATAAGTGTTCCGCTTCTTTCCTGGGCTTCAATTACCAAAACTCCATCAGATAAACCGCTGATAATTCTGTTTCTGTCATGAAAGTTGCTTGGCAGCGGCTGCATTCCAAACGGGTATTCGGTTATTACCGCACCGCCGGACTGTACAATTTCCTTGTAAAGATTTTCGTTAGTTTTGGGGTATACCTTATCTATTCCACAGCCTATGACGCCTACAGTTTTTGTTTTATATTTTAAAGCTGTTTTGTGTGCAATTGTATCAATACCCACGGCAAGTCCGCTTATAATATTTACTCCCAGTTCAGATATTTCTCCGGTTAATTTTTCTGCGGCCCACTTTCCATATGCCGTAGCCTTGCGAGAGCCTACTACTGCAATTGAAATTCCGTCAATTTCCCGGAGATTTCCTTTGCAGTAAAGTATATATGGTGCATAGCTGATTTGCTTTAACTTTTCCGGATAACAATTGTCATAAACTGTTATGATGTTTGCTTCTTCATTCTTTAACCTTATCAGGAGTTTTTCTTCAAATGTATTTTTAGACTTAGTCAGATAGTCGATAATCTCAGGCTTTAAAAAGCTTAGGTTATGTTTTTCAGATTCAAAATTATCCCATAACTCTTTTGGATTTACGTTAAAGTACTCAAGGAGCTTCTCAATTTTTCTATTTGATATTCCATTTGCAGAATTAAGCCATGCAATGGTTTTTTGATTAATATTTAATTTTTCCATACTTACCTCACTATCTCCAGTATTTACGATCAAGGCTTCTGTATTGTATAGCCTCTGCAATATGTCCGGTTTCAATATTATCTGCTTTTTCTAAATCAGCAATAGTTCTGGCTACCTTTAATATTTTATTGTATGCTCTGGCACTTAGCCCAAGACGCTCAAAAGCATCCTTAAGAAGTATCTGTGACTCCCTGTTAATTTTGCAAAATTTCGTAATGTACCTGCTGCTTAGCTCAGAATTAGTAATAATTCCAATACCCCTATATCTTTCCTGCTGAATTTTCCTTGCTTCAACTATTCTTTCCTTTATTTCACGTGATGACTCTTCTGTTCTTTCGTTGTTTAAATCCTCATATTTTACAGGAGACACTTCTATTTGTATATCAATTCTGTTCAATAGCGGCCCTGAGATTTTGCCAAGATATCGGTCTATCTGGGACTGGCTGCATGAACATTCGTGGCTTGGGTCTCCAAGATATCCGCAAGGACATGGGTTCATTGAAGCTACCATCATGAATTTTGCAGGGAAAGTGAAAGAACCGTTCGCCCTTGAAATTGAAATATTACCATCTTCCATAGGCTGCCTCAGCACCTCAATAACATTTTTAGGAAATTCGGGAATTTCATCAAGGAACAAAACACCATAATGAGCTAATGAAACCTCTCCGGGACTTGGTTTTGAACCTCCGCCTGCCATTGAAACACGGGATGAAGTGTGGTGAGGGGAGCGAAACGGGCGCTGACGTATGAGTCCTTTGTTATTTAGCATACCGGATATACTGTATATTTTTGTAACTTCAAGGGATTCTTCAAAGGTCAAATCAGGAAGAATGGTTGGAATACGCCTTGCAATCATGGTTTTTCCCGAACCGGGAGACCCAAGGAGCAGTATGTTGTGCATACCCGCAGCGGCAATTTCCACTGCTCTTTTCATGGCAGGTTGTCCCTTTATTTCAGAAAAGTCTTCCTGAAAAATTTCAATGCTTTGAGAAGGAGCATAGGAAGCTATATATGGCTCAATATCTATATAACCGTTAAAATAGTTAACCAAATCCCTGATGCTCTCAACAGGAATCACATCAATTCCATTTACTGAGCCGCATTCTTCTTTGTTGTCTTCAGGTATTATAATTCTTTTAAAATTATTGCTAAGCATAGAAATAACCATTGGCAAAGCACCGTCAACAGCATTAATTTTTCCATCCAGTGAAAGTTCACCAATAATACATGTACCTTCATCAACATTTTTCTCAATTACCTTGTTTGCAGATAATATCCCTATGGCAATTGGTAAGTCGATCTGACTTCCTTCTTTTTTTAAATTTGCCGGAGCAAGGTTTACAGTTATCCGACTTACAGGAAAACTGTAGCCGCTGTTTTTTAAAGCTGAGCGTACTCTTTCTTTTGATTCCTTTATTGATATATCCGGAAGACCTACTATGCTGAAGCTTGGCAGACCTCCTGACAAATCAGTTTCCACATCAACCCCATATCCTTCAAGCCCATAAAGAACACAGGTCTTTATTTTAGATAGCATACAACCTCCACCATGGTAATATTAGGAAATGTCAATGCTATTATATATTAAATTTTTTAAATTTTCAACCAAAATTTTTAAACATATTTAGGCATACTAAACATGAACTTGGATCGCATATTGTTTTATTTTACAAATTATCAAACAATTAAACATTATATAATTATTTAAAATTGAAATAATAAATAAGAAATAAAAAAAAATATTTTTTGTTTCAAATCATCCAAGTGAGGTGTTTTTTACGAAGAAGAAAATCCCTTTATTAATTTTAGCAGCGCTGTTGGTAATGAATACTTCAGCATTTGCAATATCCGGTACTACTCCTCCGGTAAATACGGCATATGAACAAAAGGTTTTTCAGTTGGTAAATGCTGAGCGTCAAAAAAATGGCCTGCCCGCCTTATATTATGATTCGGCAGTTGCCAATGTTGCCAGAACAAAATCTCAAGACATGGCTGATAAAAGGTATTTTGCCCACAACTCTCCGACCTATGGAATGGCAAGTGATATGCTGTTGAAATTTGGAATAAACTGGTCCGCATGGGGTGAAAATATAGCTTCAGGACAGGATACACCGGAAATTGTGGTAAAAGAATGGATGGATTCACCTACTCACAAAGAGAATATTCTTTCCACTAATTTTTCTTTTATTGGTGTAGGATACTATGTTGATTCCTCCGGAACACCTTATTGGACACAAATGTTCATTGATGATAACAAATAAGTGAGCTGAAAGCTGCGTTTTTAACGCAGCTTTCATATAGTCCGAATCTTTTTATTTTATTATATTTAAGTCTCCGGCTTTTATTTCTGAAATATGCGAGTTAAAAAATTCTTCCGTTACCTTAAACATATAATAAGTATCCATTACACCCGCAGTTTCGTAGGAAGAATGCATCGCAAGCTGAGCAAGACCTATATCAACGGTATTAATGCTTACCTTGAGGGACGAAATATTTCCAAGTGTGCCTCCTCCGGGGATATCAGAACGGTTAGAATAATGCTGGAAAGGAACATTTGACGCTTCGCACAATAACTGGAACACACCGCTGCTTACCGCATCAGTTGTATAGTTTTGACTGGCATTATGCTTTATTACTATTCCCTCGTTCATATAAACCTTATTTGAAGGGTCGCTCTTTTCAGGGTGATTTGGATGAACTGCATGTGCATTATCGGCAGATAACATAAATGAAGATGCCAGTGCACAGAGATAATCTTCCGCTGACCTTCCTAAATTATCGTTGATTCTTTTCAGCACATCCTCCAGGAATGTTGAAGCTGCACCTTGTTTTGTTTCACTTCCCACCTCTTCATTATCAAAACAGCAATAAACATTTATCGACTTAGAATTGCTGCCTTTTATAAATCCTTTCAATGTTGCATATGCACATTGAAGATTGTCAAGTTTGGATGATGATATGAATTCATTCCTGCTTCCCCAAATACTTGGCGCAGTGCGATTATACAGAGATAAATCGGCACTCAATATTTTTTCTTTTTCAACACCTGAATATTCAGCCACAACATCCATAAAATTATCATCGTCTTCCTTCGTTAAACCATACAAGGGAAGAAGATCCACCTGTTCATTATACTTCATTTCTTTGTTTGCTTCCCTATTCATGTGTATTGCCACATTAGGTATAACAACCAAATCTCTGTCAATATTTACAAGCTTTGTCTCAATTCCATTTTCACTTTTTATTACAACCCTTCCGGCAGCTGACAGGGGCCTGTCAAACCAAGTGGAATAAATCATTCCTCCGTATTTTTCTGTGTTAAGCTGTATATACTTTTCCGATTTGACTTTATAGTTATCTTTAATTTTAAAGCTTGGGGAATCACAGTGAGAGGCCACTATATTAAAACTATAATTATCTAAATCTTCTCCAACCCTGAATGCGATAATTGAAGAGTTATTTCTTGTCACATAATATTTCTTACCTTTTTTTAGATTCCACTTACTGCTTTCTGACAATTCAATAAATCCGTCATTACTCAGCTCCTCTGCTATTGACTTAACAGCATGGAAAACGCTGGGAGACTTTTTAATGAAATCAAGCATTTTTTCAGATATTTCTTTATACAATTTTTCACCTCATTATTAAATTTAACCCACTATTATTATATACCATTTAGCTGAAAAAATAAACAGTAAGATGACCTGTTTATGGAATTTATAAATAGCAACATAGGAACTCATTGGAATAATCAAATGTTTAAAATAAATATAATGGTGGTATAATTAATGTAAGCATTTATAGTCAACTGTACTATAATATTTTCTTGCAGGAGGTAAGTTTGAAACAAATATGTAGG
>DHUT01000098.1:0-2972 GCA_002409285.1 Firmicutes bacterium UBA5227
CCGGATTTGTAGCATAATCATGGTATTTATCAAGTAAATCCGCAAACGCTTTAACTTGCATTTCGTGTATTCGGCAACAATCATTAACATTTGCTTTTATTAATTGAATGAACATTTCTCTCCTCTTTTCATAAACAGACCTAAACATTCTTATTTTTGAATATGCTCCTGCACTTCCTATACTTTTTTAAAATTATAATTGCATTCCCAATTCAGTAAACAATTGCTTCAAATCATACATTTTCACAACATTTTTCCCACAGACATTAATTCCTCTGAATAATGCAACATACTGCATGCCTTCCTCCGTATATCTATGATATTATCTGATATGTTTAATTTGGGTAATGACTCGACCCCAAGTTTTTTGAAATTTATTACGGTTATCATCCGACAACTTTATGTTGCACTGCTCAGCAATTTCCTCTATCACTTCATCTATCGTCATATCATCTGTCTGTATTTTAATCTCTGTAATACTTGTAGAAAAAGCTTCTATACATCTGTCAATCTGTTGTGCTGCCCAGGAGTTTTTAGTTTCAAAGCGTCTGCCCAGACGTTTTAGTATAGTTTCTTTCTTAGCTGAAAGGATGAAATGCCTAATCGTAAATTCATTTAACAGCTCTCCGATTAATTCATCATAATATTGTCTGTTAGTAATTGTCATAGGGACAATAATTATACCGTCATAATTTTTTGCTATATATGACAGCACATCATAGTTAAATGTTCTCCACAGGCAATAGTTTTGGAAATCTCCATTTTTCAATTCATGGGGAACATTATCCCTGATAAAAAATCCGATGTTTTCAGGATCATATACATATGAATTTATAATACGACGATGAAGCTCATATGCTGTTTGTGTTTTTCCAGAGCCAAAAGCTCCGTTTATCCAAATAATCATTCAGATGTCTCCTCATATATGGTTTAGGCGTACAAATGCATCCACCGGAACCTATTATTTTAAATTTCATTTTCACCTCTTATAAAAATAATTGATTATATTATCCTTGTTTTCTGTCTAAGTCTTTCACATTTTCAACGAATATGAACAATTGCAGCTTAACATCTATCTACGTATTAAAATTCCTTTCATATACTCCGATTCATTATGTGTTTTGTATACTAATTCTTTTTCCTCTTCTGTGCATCCGATTAATATCTTTATTTCCGAATCACGTTTCATTAAATCAACAATACACATTATGGCATCAATATTCCTTTTTTCATCTGTTCCTACCCAGACATCTATCCCTCCACCGTCCATGGAGGTAGTATTTGTTAAAAATCCATAATCAACTTTATATATAAAGTCAGGATATCTTGGGTGTGCTGTGCCTTTTGGTCTGTCAATCATAATATCAGATTGATTTACTAACGCATCCAACGTTACCCAAAAATCATTATTTTCTTTTCCTCTTATCTCCATATTCTCACCTATTCAAAAAACTATATCTGACTATATCCTAACCTAACTTTTTGCTGCTTCCAGGATAGCTTTAGCAATGTATTTATAATTTTCATTTATATCTGAACTGCCCGAAAACTGAAAAACTGCAACTTTCATTTTATCCCACCTCTGAATATATTTTTATATTGCAGCTATGTTAATGTCTCTTTAAAAATTGACTTCAAGGTTATATGTGGTATCTCCTGATTCAGATAAAAGGGATATTTAAAAACACATCACTGTTAATCTTAAATCCGTTTTTTTTATAATAACCCAATATTTCCTCTGTTGTCTGAACTAACCATTCTGAGTCCGAAAAATGCTCAATACAATGTTTCAGTAATTACTTACCTATGCCCTTATTTTGAAATTGCGGCAAAAAAAGCAAATCATATATTATAGACCTGAACATTTTATCGCTGAGAACTCTAACTGCCCCAATTAAACGTTCATTTTCCCATGCGGAAACAACAAGCGTAGAATTAATGAATGGAATGTTGTAATTATTTATCATATCCAAAGTTTCCGAACCATCAGACCACCCAACAGACACAAATAATTTGTGAAGTTGTTCGGATGGCAAATCTTTCTTTATATCATTATAAATAATATCCATGCTTGTCTGCCTTTCAGATAACATATTTATTATTTCATTTTTTCAATATTAATTCCGCAAAGTCCTTAAATTTATCACCGCTTCTATTTTCAGCATTATCAATCAGATCAAAAAAGCAATTTGGAATTTCTTTAAGCCTAAGATTCTTATTGATACAAGGAGTACACCCTTTATCATGTTTTGTGGGATGTAGCGGGCACTTTAAATTTGTACAGGCACAAAATTCAGCTGATTTTTCCATATTTTTTACCTCCATTTGATAAATGATATCTAACATACAATACTTATGATTTCTCTTCTTTAATTTTCTGCTTGGTCTTAACCGGTTTTTACGTAGTTTAAGTATAATGCCTGGTTACTCCCATCATATACAAAATACTGCATAGAGCGGTACTGACTTAATATTATTTTCAAATCCAAAATTTTTAGAAGATATTCTTATTGAATAAGATGGTTTGTATTTTTCAATAAAAATTCCGAGACTCCTTGACTTTGTATTAGCGCCGCTTTTTACTTCCACAGGAATAATATTATCATTAAGCTGCATAACAAAATCCACTTCTGCAGTGTTCTTGGAGGCCCAGTAAAATAAGTCATAATTCTTTGAAGCAAAGCATTGAGCAACATAATTTTCGGTTATTGCACCAATAAAATTATTATTAAATTCGGAAGACAAAAGACAGACCATCTTTATTATAATAAATCATTTTATACATCCTCTTTTTTGCTTCTTGTAATTTCTACTTATTCTTTTCTGTCTTTTTGCGCAGTTTAAGTATAATACCTTGTTTAATCGCTATATCCTGAAAAAACGAAACTATAATTTCAGCCTTTTCTTTCATTGTAAGGTTATCAAGTGAATCCTCTGCAACGTGTTTCATCACATTTTCTATATCTTGCAAT
>DHUT01000098.1:3227-4024 GCA_002409285.1 Firmicutes bacterium UBA5227
TTTTTACGTTGTTCTTCACAGTAGGATTCTATTCCCATTTCCTGTACCTTTATAATATCTTTTAGCTGATGCTGATGAGTAATAAACGAATCATACTCATCTATACCTTCATATCTCCAACATGGGTATTCAGAACATAGAAAACAGAACTCAACCTTGTCATGCTGTAAGCTGCATTTTGCTATTGCACAGGATTGATTACCGGCACCTCCGCCACAGCCCGGGCAGTATCCATCCAAATGCATAGAACATAACCCACAATTGAGACCACAAAGTGAAAAAGATAAATTTGACCTGTTAAAATCTTTCATCTTAACTACCACCTAATTAATGTTATAAATCTACAGAATATTAGACAACCTTATTGAAAATAACTGTCTTTTCTTTAAGAGAGATCTTTCCTACCTGGTAGCCATATTGAGTTAATTCCTTTTTATAATTCAGAAACGAATGGTCTATATCAATTCCTATGATATCGTGTATTTCGCCGAAAGAAAGCTTCATTGTCGGGTTGCCGTTATTATGAACATATTCCCATAAAGCATTATATTTACTCATAACATATCACTCCTTAAAATTATAGTTTTTTATAAATTGGAATTTGTTATTTTATAACTTCCCTCATAAAAATGGTAAAGCCATTCCCATCTTTACAAAACTTCCAACCTTGCTCTCCCAATTCATTCCATGTCTTTTCTAATTCAAGCACTTTTTTCTCATAGTTGAACCCTAATTTATTTTCATGCTCAACAAACTTATATTCATATTTCTTCATGCAAATCTCCCTTTCAAATTCC
>DHUT01000084.1 GCA_002409285.1 Firmicutes bacterium UBA5227
CTCATTGCCACAGCAGTTGAAAACACCTGGGGAAAATTTATCAGGGTCTGGGCAGTTCCGCTTAACTCGCCAAACATACCCGTATACTGTGCTTCTGTATAGCCGATGGCTGCAAGCCTGCTGGAAACAATATATGAATCCATTATTCCCATTACAGGCGATATTGATGCACCTATTGTTATTGGTATTGCTATGTACAAAAGATTCTTTACTATATCCCATACAGGTTCGGTTTTATTGTGAGAGGATAATTTAATTTCTTCATTAATTGATTTTTTACTGCTTAAAAACATTATATAAATTAATATCAAAGCTGCAACTCCACCGGCAGATGCCCCAAATGTAGCGCCTGCGGCAGCTTCTTCAAGCCCTGTGCCAACTAATACGTATGCCAGATAAAGTCCGACCGCCACCCTGAATATCTGTTCGATAAGCTGAGACACGGCAATAGGCATCATATTCTGGCTTCCCTGGAAGAATCCCCGGTAAGCCGACAAAAGAGGAACAACAAACAATGCCGGAACAAGTGCAATCATTGAGTAATATGAACCCGGAAACCCTATGAAGGAAACAATGCTCCTTCCAAAGAATAAAATCAGTAATGATGACACAATACCTATAATTAATAGTCCCCAGCGTGATACCTTGTATACCTGGTATGCTCCTTCATAGTTTTGCAACGCTCTTCTTTCCGAAACCATCTTAGCTATAGCCGTTGGAAAACCTGACAGTGAAACAACCAAAAGCAGATTATATATATTATAAGCAGGCTGAAAATAGCCCATTCCTTCCGTTCCTATAAGATTTGTAAGAGGTATCCTGTAAATAGCTCCCAGCACCTTTACAATTAATCCTGCTATACTTAAAATCGCAGCACCTTTAATAAAGCTATCCTTAGACATAATAATTCCTTTCTTGTAAACAATATTTTATATAACCTATAGTATGACCCGGTTATGTTTATTTTTCCTTAAATATTATACTAATTCCCATTAAATATTTCCCTTTTCAATATAAGATCTTATATTGAACAAATACTTGTACGCATTTAAAAGCATCAGTATTAAACAATAATGCTGAAATAAAGTTTACCACAGTTTCCTCGGCTTTAAAAGAAAAATTTACAGTTCTTTTTAATTTTATTATCGAAAGCGAAAAAAATGTGATATAATTTTAATTAGTTAATTACAAGGAGCATTTAATGGAAACACTGAAAGGTACAATTGTAGAAACCATATTCCGCAATGATGAAAACGGATATACAGTTGCTTTAATGGAAACCGAAAATGATGTGGTGACAGTTACCGGAAACTTTGGCACAGATATTATAAATGAAACACTGGAAGTTTACGGCAACAAAGTTAAGCACCCTAAATATGGAGAACAGTTTCAGGTTGAGATTTATAACACCGTACTGCCTTCGGGACTGGAACAGATAGAAGGTTACCTTAGCTCAGGATTAATAAAAGGCATCGGTAAATATACCGCGAAAAAAATTGTAGAAACCTTTAAGGAAAATACCTTTGAAGTTATACAAAAATATCCCGAAAAACTTGTTGAAATAGAAGGAATCGGCGAAAAAAAGGCGGAAATGATTTCAAAAAGCTTTTCCGAACAGGCAGACATCAAGGAAATCATGATGTTTTTACAAAGCCATGAAATTAGTCCGGCATACAGTGTTAAAATATTCAGGCAATACGGGAAAAATACGATTCCCGCAATCACCGAAAACCCTTACAGATTATCCGAAGACATATACGGCATAGGATTCAGGCTTGCGGACAAAATTGCCTCATCTCTTGGAGTAGAAAAGGCTTCTTCCTATAGAATTTCATCGGGAGTTAAGTATGTACTCATGGAATACGCCTCAAGAGGTCACACCTATGTGCCTTATTATATGCTTTTGAACAGCACGGCAAAACTATTAGAAATAAGCGATACTATTATTGAAGATGAAATTCGCAACATGGCATTTACCGACAAAATCCATATTGAAACAATAGCAGATGAAAGAGTTGTCTACTACATTCCATACCACCATGCAGAGGTTAATGTGTGCAAGGAGCTCATCGATTTATATGATGTTGATCTTAATTTAACCGAGGAAGATACAGCAGAATTGCTTGAAGCTATTGAGCAGGAATCATCCATAACTCTCTCGCCAGAACAGAGAGAAGCAGTAATTCAGTCGGTAATTAACGGTGTAACTGTAGTTACAGGCGGTCCGGGAACAGGTAAAACAACAATTATTTCCTTCATTATTAAAATATTTGACAGAATGAATAAAAAAGTATTTCTTTGTGCACCAACAGGCAGAGCCGCAAAACGTATTACAGAATCCACAGGAAGAGATGCAAAGACCATCCACCGTCTTTTAGAGTATGCATTTGGAGAAGACGAGAGCAGCCTGACATTTAATAAAAATGAAACCTCTCCTTTGAAATGCGATGCAATAATAATAGATGAAATGTCAATGGTAGATATTCTTCTCATGAACAATCTGTTAAAAGCAGTAAAAAGAGGAACAAGATTAGTACTGGTGGGTGATGTGGATCAGCTCCCGTCAGTTGGCGCAGGCAATGTGCTGTCTGACATTATTGATTCAAATACCATTAAAACCATCCGTCTCGACGCAATATTCAGGCAATCTGCCGGAAGTATAATTGTTCAGAACGCACATTTAATAAATAATGGTCAAATGCCGGTATACAATAAAAAAGACACTGACTTTTTCTTTATGAGAGAAAATAAAACAGCTGATATAGTAAACTTAATAATTGATTTGTACAGTCTGCGACTTCCCGTAAAATATAATTTGAACCCGGTAAAAGACATCCAGGTGCTTTCGCCCATGAAAAAGGGTGATGCGGGTGTAATCGAGCTGAATAAAAGGCTGCAATCCGCCATAAACCCTCCATCCAGACTAAAGAAAGAAAAGGGATTCGGAAAATATATATTTCGTGAGGGAGATAAGGTAATGCAGGTTAAGAATAACTACCAGACAGAGTGGAAAACAATACAGGATGGAAATACAGTGACAGGGGAAGGAATTTACAACGGCGATATGGGATACATCGTTTTTATTGATGAAACAGAGCAGGAAATAACGGTAAAGTTCGATGAAGAAAAGGAAGTCATATACCCTTTCAGCCAGCTGGATGAACTGATACTTGCCTATGCCACCACAGTCCATAAAAGCCAGGGAAGTGAATTCCCCGTTGTAATAATGCCGGTTGTCTGGGGTCCTCCCATGCTTTTGACACGAAACTTATTTTACACAGCCATAACAAGAGCCAGGCAGTTAGTGGTTCTGGTAGGAACCGAAAGATACATGCAGGATATGATTAACAACGATAAAATCGACAGGCGGTATTCGGCACTAAATTACAGACTAAGCTCAGCTTTTGCAACATATAGATTGTTATCGGAGGGAATTATTGAAATATGAAATCCTATATAGATTCCCTCTTAGAGCTTATTTATCCGGAAAAAAATACATGTTTCATATGCGAAGACTATGACGAAAAAATTTCAGACAAATACATTTGTCAGGACTGTGAAAGGAATCTAAAAAAAATACAACCCCCTGTGTGCAGAAAATGCTCAAAGCCCATTGACTATAACTCATCAATTGATCTGTGCCCTGAGTGCTGTGATACAAAAAGATATTTTATAATGTCCAGATCTCCCTACTCCTATGAGGGACTGATTAAAAAGGCTATCTACAGCTATAAATATTACAACAAGACCTACTTTTACAAGCTTTTTGGAAGTCTTCTGATTGATTATATGAAAGACATAAACTACACCAGCTTTGACTGTATAGTATCTGTACCGCTTCATTCCTCCAAATTGCGGGAAAGAGGATACAACCAGTCGGAACTTATTGCAAAATACCTGGCATCAAGACTTTCTATTCCATATGTAGATGCAATAAAAAGAACAAAAAAAACCCTGCGTCAAAGCGGACAGAGTAAAGAACAACGAAGGAAAAACCTGAGGGGCGCCTTTGAGATTAAGCATCCGGCAGAAAAAGTTATTAACAGTTCAGTTCTTTTGGTAGATGACATATACACAACCGGCTCAACAGCCGATGAATGTTCCAGGGCTCTCGTCAATTATGGTGCAGCAGGTGTATATGTAATTACAATAGCAAGATAGAAACAGCAAAGACAGTTGTTTAACAACATCCGAGCAATCAAAAGAAGCCCAACCGGGCTTCCTTAATGTATATTACATTTTTCTGTTATTATCATATCCATTTTAATATCATGGGCTTCAGCAGGAATTTTTTCTAAAACCTGAAAATCGTAAGCCACGGCAATTGCCTTTACGCCCTTTCTCTTTCGGCATAAAATCCTGTCGTAATAACCCTTGCCAAACCCTATACGATTTAATTGCCTGTCAAACACAACTCCCGGAACAATTATCAAATCGAACCTCTCCGGCTCTACAGTCCTGAGCTTTTCATATACCGGTTCATAATATCCGAAAGGACTTAAAGCTAAATCTTCTTCCATGCTTTTCAGTTCGGATGGTATTAAAACAGTATTTTTAGTATCTGTATACGGTATGACAACATGCTTATTCTCAGAAAGCATTCTTTCAATTAATTCAACTGTGGCTACTTCATTTCTAAAGCTCATGTAAATAAATACAGTATTGCTGTTCTTATACTCATCCATATCTGTAAGCTTATTCATAATTGAACTGCTTTTATTTATAACGTCTTCACGGGACATATTGTTTCTAATATTTAAAATTTTCTTTCTTAACTCATTTTTAGTTTCCATGTATTCGCCCCACACCTTAGAAAAAAATTGAAATTAAAAAATTAAAAAGAATGTTGATTACAGGTCCGATTATCCTGCTCACACCATCGAACACTATAAGCAGCAGCATCGCAAACCTCAGCTGGTCATAATATTTATAATAAAAATTCCATACTCCTACTCCTCCGATGCTGCCTAATATGTGGTGCCCGTCAAGAGGCGGTATGGGAATTAAGTTAAATACCATCAGTACAAGATTTATCGAAACCGTATTCATCAAAATCTTCCATAATATTTGGCTAGACAAAGTATTTGGCACGAACATATCTGTAAGCTTCATCAATCCGACGAACAAAAAAGCAGTGATAAAGTTTGCCATAGGTCCCGCAATCGACACCAGGGCATCATCTTTTCTTGGGTTTTTAAAATTTCCGCTGTTTATCATAACAGGCTTTGCCCATCCAAACCCAAACAGCAATAAACAAATAAACCCCATGGGATCAATATGTTTCAAAGGGTTAAGCGTCAATCTTCCCTGCATCAGGGGAGTATTATCTCCCATTTTTACTGCTGCATATCCATGGGCACATTCATGAACAGAAATCCCTAACAGAATCCCCGGCAAAATTAATAATTTTTCTAATAAATAATTCATGTATCCTCCCTGTATTTATAATACAAGACCTGTCTTAAGAATTTCTGAATTAATCCTCGTAATCTGAAGAATCCGGAGATTTGTAAACTATTGCCGTCTCAAGCCTTCTTCCCTTTATTTCTGTTACCTTGATTTTCAGCCCATACTCGTCCAGCTCCATTGTACTTCCGTCTTCAGGAATAATTCCCAGGGTGCCGAATACAAGCCCTCCGAATGTTTCAAAATCATCATCAGGCAATGCTATTCCCAGTTCTTCGGAAACATCCTCCAAATAAGCTGAGCCTTTTATTCTCCATGTATCCTCATCTATTTTTTCTATTGACGGAGGCTCCGGAGTTAAATAATCATCATCAAAATCTCCCACTATCTCCTCAATAAGGTCATCCATTGTAATTACTCCGCTCATTCCACCATACTCATCGAATACCACGGCAAAATGATTCCTTGTTTTTTTCATATTCTTAAATAACACATCGGTTCTTACTGTTTCAGGGACATAGTAAGCTGATTTAACAGCCTTTTTCATTATGTTTTCTCTGGATTTATCCTTTAATCTGAAATAATCCTTAACATTTAAAACACCGATAATATTATCAGCACTTCCATCACATACGGGATACCTGGAATGTCTGCTTTGAATAATCTTCTGAGACCATTCTTCATCTGTTTCATCAAGCCACAATATGTTCACTTCTGTTCTGTGAGTCATTACTTCTTCTGCAGTTTTATTATCAAATTCAAAAACATTCTGAATCATTTCCTTTTCACTTGCATTTATCGAACCCTTTTCACTTCCCACATCAACCATCATACGGATATCTTCTTCCGTTACTTCTTCATCCTCTGAATTAGGGTCAATCCCAAGAATTTTTAAAACACCGTTAGTTGAAACTGTCAGCAGCCATACAACCGGAGCAAACAGTCTTGAGATACCATACAGCAGTCCCGATAAAAGTAAAGCCAGCTTTTCGGAATTCTTCATTGCCACCCTCTTGGGCACAAGCTCGCCAAACACAAGAGTTATGTAGGAAAGTAATATTGTTATTAAAACTACTGAGATTGTATTTATAACTGAAGCCGGTACAGGAACACCTGCACTGATTAAAAAGGCTGTCAATTTACCTGCAAAATTGTCGGCAGCAAAAGCGCCTCCCAAAAGTGATGCCAAAGTAATTGAAATTTGAATTACTGAAAGGAACTGCGACGGCTGTTCTGTAAGCTTAACAAGCCTGACTGCTCTTTTATCACCCTCTGCAGCCATTTTCGCAAGTCTGTTATCATTCATTGATATAATGGCAATTTCAGCTGATGCAAAAATACCATTAATTAAAAGCAAGACAATCTGTAAAAACAATGGACCCCATATTGATCCCTCTTCCAAAGTTAAAACCTCCTAAAGTAAATAATGATATAAGAATACCATACTTATTATTACCAGTCAATATTCATTTATTAGTTGATATATTTGCACATATATTGTAAAATAAAAAAGAGAATATAGAAAATCATTTCTATACAATCCCTACAACATTTTGATTCACGGAGGCAGTTATGTTCCTTGAAGCATTGATTTTAGGAATAATTATAGGTATCATCAGGAAAGGTAAAATTTCAAGACTGGGATATGTTCATTTTAGCACCAAACCTTTGATTTACATATCCGCACTGTTTTATCTTGCCATAGTAGTAATGAATTTAGGTCTTTTCAACTACAGTTCATCTCTATATTCGGTTTTTCTTTTAATAACATATATATTTGCCGGACTCTTCATAATTGCTAATATAAGCATGAAATTTATGATAGTTCCTTTAATCGGGTTAGGCTCAAATCTGTTGGTTTTTCTGGCCAACGGCTTTAAATTTCCCCTTTCGGCAGAGGCTGCCGCAAGATTGTACGGAACAGAAATGCAAAAACTTTTGATTAACGGAAAAATTTTATTTTTTACCCCTGCGGAAAATGCATCTCTAAGCTTCCTTGGAAACATTATAACCCTGGGAAATTGGATAGCAGTAAGCCCTGGCGATATAATTACGGCCATAGGGGTTGTTCTGATAGTTCAGGCAATAGTTTCAGATAAATTCATTCAAAACCGAAACCGAATTACCTTTTCAAAAGATGTATTTAAATAAATACGCCGCTTAGCGGCGCATTTATTCTTTCTTTTTTATTCCTTACCTGCTATTTCAGTCAATGATGTTGCAAGACCCGCCAGGTTCTGAATGTCTGACGGAACAATAATCTTTGTTGCCTGACCATTTGCCGCTCTTTCGAATGATTCAAAGCTCTTCAGTGTGAGAACCTCTTTATTCAGACCCACATCCTTTATCATTTTCAAGCCTTCGGCCGTTGCCTTTTGTATATTAATAATAGCTTCCGCTTCACCCTCAGCCTCTCTGATTGAGGCCTCTTTCTTAGCCTCTGCCCTTAAAATAGCAGATTGTTTTTCAGCTTCCGCCTCCAGGATTAATGAAGTTTTCTTTCCTTCAGCAACCAATATTGCAGAGTTCTTCTGTCCTTCGGCAATAAGAATAGCTTCACGTTTTTCCCTTTCCGCCTTCATTTGTTTTTCCATTGCACTCTGTATTTCTTTAGGAGGCAGTATGTTCTTGACCTCCACACGGTTAATTTTAATTCCCCAAGGGTCAGTGGCCTCATCCAACACAGCACGCATTCGCGTATTGATGATTTCCCTGGACGTTAAGGTTTCGTCAAGTTCCAAATCTCCTATTATATTTCTCAATGTCGTTGCCGACAAATAATCAATGGCTGAAAGCGGTCTTTCAACACCATAGGTATATAATTTAGGATCCGTAATTTGAAAAAATATAACCGTGTCAATTTGCATAGTTACATTATCCTTGGTAATTACAGGCTGAGGCGGAAAGTCAACCACCTGTTCCTTCAAGGAGATCTTCTTTGCCACCTTGTCAATTAGAGGAACCTTAACATGCAAGCCCACACTCCATGTTGTCTGATAAGCGCCAAGCCGCTCAACGACATAAGTATATGCCTGAGGAACCACTCTTATATTTGTTGCTAATAAAACTACTGCAATTACTAAAATAACAATTAAAGCTCCCATTCCTTACCTCCCGTTTTCTTTTTTACTATGAGCTTTACACCTTTTATTTCCTCAACAACAACAAGCTCATCCTTTTCAATGACTTCATCGTCAGTTGAACGTGCAGACCATATTTGCCCCTTTAGTTTCACATATCCTTCGCTGTTAACATTGTTTATTGTTGTTTCAACCACGCCTGTTTCTCCTATGAGACTGTCAAGATTAGTCTTTACCTTTCCAATCTTAAGCTTTTCAACAGCTATTGGTCTTGTTAATATTAAACAGGCTATTGATACAAGCAGGAAAACCACTATCTGAATCTGCAGACTCAACCCCGAAAGGTAGATAAACCATGCAATCAACGCACCAATTGCAAACCAAATAGTTGTAAGGCCCAATGTGGAAGCTTCAATAATAATACATACAGCAATAACAATAAGCCAAAAACATCCGTTGTATTCCATAACGCCTCCTTAAATTTTTACTCTTATTTATTATATACCATATACCCACAGAGGTAAACAAAAATTAATCAATTATTCCGCTGAGAGTCTGATAAGGATTAACATATGTGTTAAAAATGCTTACCGCATAGTGAAGATGCGGTCCTGTGGAGAATCCGGTGGTTCCTACCGTTCCTATTACTTCTCCCTTGGAAACCTTCTGCCCCTTTTTTACAGCTATAGTATCCATATGATAATAAGAAGTAAACAGTCCCATGCCGTGGTCAATAACCACAGTATTTCCGGGAGATAAAAGTCCCTCCATTGCAAATTTAACTACTCCGTTATTAGGAGCCTTTATTTCAGTACCCCGAGGTACAGCTAAGTCCAGACCTGAATGCCTGGATGAAGACTGTTCATTGTTAACATACCTAATTTCAGCAAAATCAGTTGTCAATTCCCCTTCAACAGGCATAGAGAAGGTACCTTCCCAGAGCTTTTCAGGAACGGACTCAGTTCTTGCAGGCTTTACAAGCTGCGCAAATTCATATATTGCCGCATTGTCATTATTAGTTTCATTCATTTCCTCTGATATTGTAAGATACTGGGTCTTAAACGATTTGCTTTTCACTTCAAAAGGACTTGCAATTAAATACTCACTGTTAGTTCCCTTATTCACTATTATGTTTACATCATAATCTCCCGGCTGCGCATATAAATCTATAGGACAAATAAATACCCTCTTCCCTTTATGCTCATATTCCGTTGTCTCTGTTTTAACAGCATCAGTTTCTAAACTAAGCGTTTCTCCTTCGTTTAGGTTTTCTACCGAGACAATCAATATATTGCCCGGGTAATTTTCTCTTGTTACTATGGCCGCCTTTGCCGGTCTATCCACATTGACAGAAAATGTTAAGGTCTGGTATCCATAGGGCTGCGAATCCTCCTTTTGGCGCCACTGAGCCTTGCTTTCTACCAGGTATTCGCCATCAGCGGTGAGGCTGTTTAAAATATCCTGAATATTGGTTCCTGTTCCTACTAAACTACCTTGGGAGTATGCTTTCACAACCTGACTGTCCGGAACTCTTTCATAAACAATATCCAAATTATCATTTTCGCTTATTTTTATAGCATCCTCGTCAGCCCCCTTAATAGTACCTTCTTTTTTTGTAAAATGACCCTCTATGTCCCTGTACGTCCAGTCATATTTAATTTCCGGATTCAGCCTGTCTTCATTATAGTCAAGATATGCCCCATACAATGTGTGATCTATATAAATGTAATAAAAATTTTCATCTGAAAATAACTTTTCAGCAGAATCGGCAGATACTACGTAATTGTTGTCCTCCTGCGACACATAAGCCTTTCGGTTTTCTAAATCAAAGCTTAATTTATAATAATCTTCCTGAGTACTTTTTTTCAGCTTTAATTCATAGACTGTAAAATTTGAAATATCATCATCTGTTTTGTCCCTGGTTTTTATCGCTTTCAATATAACATCCCCAAGCTGGCTGTTTCCCGCCATAACTGTATTTTCGCCGGTTTGAAGGTTAGTCAGTTCAATTTCCGAAACTGGTTCAAAAATAGTAGAAGAGCAGCCAGAAACAAATAGTGTAAATACAGCAATCAGCAATAAAATTATATTAACCTTTTTCATAGTACCTCCTCTTATTTTAGCTTTTGCATAAATCATTGTCTTATATATTATATTTATATTATATCAGGATATTCAAAAAAACCATATGTATCTTTTATTTCTAAAAAATACATATGGTATAAATTAATATGACTATTTTTCTTCTCTGTTACAATTAACTAAATAAGATTTAATTTTTTAGCATCCTCTCTAAGCTCATCCCTGAAATCCGGATGCGCAAGGCTAATCATAGCTCTTACCCTGTCTGACATATTCAGCAGCTTTAGATTAACACAGCCATATTCCGTGGCAACATATTGAACATCCGATCTGGGCGTAGTAACTGCTGTCCCAATTGGAAGTGCAGTCACTATTCTACTGATTCTTTTTCCATTTTTTATAAAACTTGAAGTAGTTGCAATAATAGACTTGCCGCCTTCAGACCACTGTGCGCCTCTCACAAAATCCAACTGCCCTCCTGTAGCACTTTGTTGCTTCCACCCCATAGAATCAGATGCAGCCTGTCCAAAAATATCGAAAGCCATAGTTGTATTAATTGAAATCATTCTCTTGTTTTTAGCTATAATTCTCGGATCATTCACAAATGTAAATGCTGCAGCATAAACTTTCTCATTTCTGTTCAGGTATTGATATAATTCTGCTGAACCAAAGGCAAAACCAAAAACGCTTTGACCATCCATAAATCCTTTGCGCTTGTTAGTTACATTGCCGCTTTTCATCAATTTCATCATCGGTTCACTCAACAATTCAGAATGTATTCCAAGTTCATTTTTATTAAAAAGTTCAAATCCTATCGCAGTTGACAAGGAACCCAGTCCCAGCTGAATAGTAGCACCGTCAGGAACCATATCGACAATGGAATCAGAAAGTGTTTTCGTCACTTCATCAATTTCCGGATCTCCCAAAATAGCTGCCTCATCATCTACTTCAACTATTGCATTTACTTCAGAAACATGTACTAAGTTATCCTGCCCAAATATATATGGTGTCTGCTTATTAACCTGAACAATTATTCTATCAGTACTTTCCTTAAGAAATCTATGAAGTGCAATTCCTGACGGACCAAAGCACATATATCCATTTTCATCAGGTTCCGAAACATCAAACAAGCAAACATCCGGGGGCTCGGTATTTTTGCACCAACTGTCAATTTGGCTCAGATGAAAAGATGTATAGTTAAGTTTCAACCCGTTGTTTCTGACCCTTCTTTCACAGGGGCCCATAAAATAAGTCCCAAATTCGAACCCATTTCTGTCTGTTTCATAAAATAACGATGTTGGTTTTGAAACCAAGCTGCTTGTTATTTCAATATTTTCAAGATCTCCTCTCCTGTCCCACAATGCATCTATCAATTTATATGCTACACTGGAACAGGTTCCCACATATACCCTATCATTAGAGTTAATAAGTCTGACCGCTTCTTCTGCTTTCATTAACTTTTGTTTATATTCATTGCACCAGCTCATATTCCCTCCTGCAAGCTTATTTGCTGTTATTATTAAAATTATGAACACTGCGATGTAGTTAATACATCGCAGTTCAAGTAAGTTACGACCTGTTTATATCCAGGATGTTTAGAAAAATATAACCAGTATGACTAAGGACACAAAAGTTACAATAAGCGGTATAACCGTACTCGTCCAAAATACGTGCTTATAAGCCTGCTTGTGTGTAAGTCCAAGCACGGCAAACATCAGAAACATTCCCGGTGAATGCGGTAATGTATCAAGTGCATCAGCTGAAATACATATCAGTCTGTGAAGAAGCTGCAGATTAACCCCTGAAGCTATAAATTCATCAGCAAATGCCGAAAGCATTATTTTCAATCCTCCGGATGAAGAGCCTGTTATTGCAGATATAGCCATTGTAGAAACAACGCCCTGTACGTAAGGATTCATATGCAAGCTTGATACCCATTCTACAATCATGCTAAAAGCTGCAGAATTGGTCACTACGGCTCCGAAAGCAACAACACCTGCATAACCGCCTATGCTGTCTATTCCGCCTTCCAAACCCGAACTTATAAGTTTTTTAAGGCTTTTTCCCTTAAATTTATCAAAATTCAGTATAAATGTTACTATAGTGCCTGCCAGCATAGCGCCTGTAGCTAACATTGTGGAATTGATGCCAAATCTGCTTCCAATCAGAATAATGACCATCAATACTACCATTGGAGCAAACGCTTTTGCCGAAGAAGGCAGAGTACTTCTGTCCTTTATTTCAAGAAGTGCAGGATCCATTCCTTCGGGTGATTCCCAGTGCTCACCGTTTTCCCTTGCTTTCTTTTCACACCGATTCATATATAACATGCTCATCACAAACATTGCTATTGTTGCCAGGATTCCAAAAACCGGAGCGGCAGTAAGTGTTGTTCCTAAAAACTGAGTAGGAATTACATTAGTTAAAGACGGTGTTCCGGGCAGAGCTGTCATTGTAAATGATGCCGAACCAGCTGCCACTATAGCCACTGTAAGGTGCCTTGGCAAATCTGCTTCTTTAAATAATAAAAACATAATAGGTGCTGTTGCATAGATAACGACAAACAAGCTAACTCCGCCATACGTTAACAACGCAGTAAGAACAAAACAAACAAGTAAAACATTCTTTTTGCCAAACCAGTCTATAAGCTGATATCCAATAGACGCAGCACTGCCGGATTCGTTCATAAAACCGGCATACAGGCTTGAGCAGCAAAACATCAGGAAGAAGCTGGAATATGCTCCTATATACCCGTTCATGTAAAATTCCGATAAACCCTGCCAAATACCCATTCCATTTGTAAGTATTACCACAAGAGAAGCCATAAGTGTTGCGGTAAGAGCACCAAAGCCCCTGTATGCAGTGACACCCAATACTATTACAGCTAAAATAAGACCAATAATAGATAATGCATTCATGTTATTTCTCCTCGCTAACATTTGATTTTTTGAAAATTTTTTAAATAAATATTGATTCTCTGTTAAAAATTAAATGAAAGTTAAAATTCTCAATACCCCAATAAATGCATTGTATCTATGATAAATAAAATGCCCCATTTACATTAAGTGTTATACCACTTATAAATCCTGTTTCGTCTGATGCAAGGAAGGCTGCCGCCGCCGCTATATCCTCAACCTCTCCCGCTCTTCCAACAGGAATATCAGCAATCATTTTTGCTCTTATTTCTTCAGGTATATTCTTTGTCATTTCCGTATTGGTAAAGCCCGGTGCAATAGCATTTACAGTTATTCCCTTTTTCCCAAGTTCCAGAGCCAGCGTTTTAGTAAATCCAAGTACACCGGCCTTTGCAGCTGAATAATTAGCTTGCCCAAAATTTCCTGAAAGTCCAACAACGGAACTCAGATTAATAACTCTTCCATACTTATTTGATTCCATATATTTTACAAGCTCCTGTGTAACTATAAATACAGATTTCAAATCATTTTCAATAACGGTATCCCACTGATCATCTGTCATTTTTTTAAAGGATGAATCTCTGTTTATTCCCGCATTATTGATCAGAATATCAATTCTGCCGTATTTCTCCACAGTCTTTTCTCCAAGCGCTTTAACTTCCTCTCTGTTTGCAACATCACATTTGATTCCGATAGCTTCTCCGCCGTCACTTTTTATTTCTGCAACGACCTGATTTATTTTTTCTGTATTTCTTGCAGTTACTACAACCTTTACTCCTTCCTTTGCAAGTCTTTTTGCTATTGCAAGACCAATTCCTTGGGTTGATCCCGTAACCACTGCAACTCTGCCGTTAAATATCATAGATATGCCTCCTGATTTTTTAGCCTTATAAAAATAATTTATAATTTTCAATATTACTATTTTTGTTCCATTTCAAAAATACCGGCTGCACCCATTCCGCCGCCAATACACATGGTAATTAATGCATACCTGCCACCGATTCTCTTCAGCTCTGATAATGCTTTGCAGGTTAGAACCGCTCCTGTCGCTCCAAGGGGATGACCTAATGCCAGAGCACCTCCATTTGGATTGACCTTCTCAGCGGGGAGCCTTAATTCACGGATGCAGACTAATGCCTGGGAAGCAAATGCTTCATTTATTTCTATCACATCCATATCATCTATGCTAAGACCCGATTTTTTCATAACCTTAGGCACAGCGACAATAGGTCCTATCCCCATAACATCAGCGGCAACACCTCCCACAGAAAAAGATACAAATTTTGCAACGGGAGCATAGCCCAGCTCTTCAGCCTTTTCACGTGCCATCAATACAACAAAACCTGCGCCATCAGTCATCTGGGATGATGTCCCTGCGGTTATTACCCCACCTTCCTTAAATGGTGTTTTCAATGTGGCCAAACCTTCCATATTTGTACCCGGGCGTATACCTTCGTCTTTGGATACAACAACAGGTCCGTCATCACTCTCTGCTGTTACAGGAATAATCTCTTCATCAAACTTTCCGGCAGCCTGGGCAGCTGCTGCTTTTTTATGACTTTCAACAGCCATAGCATCCATATCATGACGGGTAACACCATAGCGTTCGGCAACATTTTCAGCAGTTACTCCCATAGGGAGGTAAGCTCCCGGAATTTGTTCAGCTAACAATTCATCCTGATATTCTTTGGGCTGAACCATGTTAATGTCAGTCATCATTTCAACACCTCCGGCTATTACCACATCCATCTGATCTGCCATAATGGCATTTGCAGCCGAAGCTATAGTCTGAAGACCAGATGAGCAAAACCTGTTAACTGTCTGACCCGGTACGGAATCAGGCAACCCTGCTCTCTGAGCAATCAAACGACCTACATTAAACCCTGTATATCTTTCAGGCATTGAACATCCAACAATGACGTCATCAATAATTTCCGGATCCAGCCCGGGCAGCTTCTCAATAACACCTTTCAGTGTCTGTGAAGCATATTCTATGGGGTGAGTCTTTGTAAAAGAACCTTTAAACGCCCTCGCTAACGGTGAACGCCCATAGGCTACTATTACCGCATCTCTTTTATTATTCATACTTTCCTCCTTGTATATAATCTTATATACTGCAAGGTATACACCATCATATACCTTGCTTCAAATATAAAAATAGTGTTTTCTTATCTATTAAAAGGCTTAATGCCAAGGATTTCACGGGCTTCTGCCGAAGTAGCAGGTTCCTTGCCAAAATCCTTAACAACCCTTACAGCTCTTTCGACCATTAACGGATTTGTTCCTTTTACCCCATGAGACATATAAAGATTATCTTCAAGTCCAACACGTAAGTGTCCGCCTAATGCTAAAGCTGCATACATGATTGGGAGATGAGCCTTTCCTATTCCGCATGCTGACCATATGGTTCCTTCAGGAAGATGTTGTGCCAGGTATAATAAATTCTCGACAGTGGCATCCATTCCGCCTAAAACTCCCAGAACAAGCTCACACCACATAGGGCTTTTAATAAATCCCTTTTCCATGTAATGTTTTGCATTTCCAATCATACCGTAATCAAATATTTCCACTTCCGGCTTAATGTCATGCTCGTTATAAACATTACATAATTTCTTTAAGAAGTCGGGGCTGTTATCAAATATCGCATTATCTCCCCAGTTAAATGACCCTATGTCGCATGAACCCATTTCAATTTCCGGAATTTCAATAAAATGAGCCAGTCTTTCATCTTCTGTCGGATTAACCGCTCCCGATGATGTACAGTTAATAACAGCATCACAGTCCTTGTGTTCCCTAATAAGTCGAACACTTTCTTTGAACTTTTCTTTATCCATCGTACCATTGCCCTCGTCATCTCTCATATGAAGATGTACGATGGCAGCTCCTGCCTTCCAGCTGGCATATGCGGCATCAGCTATTTCCTGCGGAGTATACGGAACAGCAGGGTTTTGTTCCTTACGTGGCCAAGCACCTGTCAAAGCACATGAAATTATCACTTTATCATTCATAACAAATCCTCCTAAAAATTTTCTTATTATTTAGCTTTATACAAATCATAGGTAAACCAGGCATCATTAAAGTATTTTAGATTACTCATGGACAAAGGTAATTCCTTGTTCTCTATTTTTTCAACAATTTCGATAACAGTATCATTAAAAGGAGTTGGGATACCATGCTTCCTGCCGGTTTCAGAAACGTAACCGTTAATCATTTTGACCTCTGTAGCCTTTCCTTTTTCCAGGTCCTGAAGCATACTTGCTTTGGCTCCCGGTGCAAAAGAATACATATCGAAAAACATCTGCTGATTTTCATCGAACTGTTCCTGATCCTTAATTGCCAAGGAAACAGGTGAAAAACCCATAACCAATGTGGGTAATTCATATCCCTCCGCCTCACAGCAGGACTTAACCTCACGCCCTAAATAACTTAAGCATGCTCTTGCTTTTTCATCGTTAATAACTTCTCCAAATGTGCACCCACAAGCAGCAGACATACCGCTCATGCATGCATTGTTAACCAGCTTTCCCCATCTTGAAGCTAAGAGACTGGTTGAAACTGCCGCATTACCCATATAACCTAAAATTACTGCAATCTTCTGGATACGCTCAGTAATTTTTCCATTAATCTCTCCAACTTCAAAGAAATGCTCAAGAGTACTCACATCCTGAGTTAATTCAGATACTCCAGGAGCAGAAAAAGTTGCACTCCATAGAACTGTTCCTCCAACTGTGCGGTTTTCACCAACATACTTTGCAACAAACGGTTCCGGAACTCCGTTCTGAAGTGTGCAAACCGTACTGTTCTCATCAAGATGTGGCAGCAGCTGAGGAAGAACAGCCTCATTAGCCGTTTGCTTAGTAAACAGGAATACCACATCATAAATACCCTTCATTTCATCAGGGGTAATTGCTTTGACAGGAACCGTAAAATCAGCATGCCCCATAACATGTGCCCCATTTTCATTTAAAGCATCTACATGCTCTTGATAACTGTCAACAAGCTCCACAGGGCAACCATTCTTATTTAAAAAAGCGCCTAAAACAGTACCCATAGCACCGCAGCCTAAAATAGCAATTCTCACAATATTAACCTCCATACATTGAATTTCCTGATATTACAACTTAATTAAAAGCAAATATCATGCCAATATACTAATGATAATAATTCGCTTATTAATGCTCATTTTTTGACTTTTACTTAATTATGCTTTCCCGAATAATAACTGCAAAATTGCAAAATTTGCAAAATCGCTATTTAATCATTGCAATCTTGCAAATTATATGCTATATTTATATGTAGTTTTTGAGGAGAGTGATCTTATGGAAATGAATTATGAGTTTCTTTTAGAAACATTGGAAAAGATGGATATTTCTATTTTCGTTCTGGATGCAGAAGGAAAGTATTTATATGTTAATAACGAATACTGCAATATGCTTGACAGAACTCGTGACTTTTACATCGGCAATTCTATTACGGAGCTAAAAAACCAAGGATATCTGACATATAGTGTCTGGGATATGGTTATGGAAAAAAAGGCTCCTGTTGTATCTGTTGTAACAGTTAACGATTTCACTAATAACAAAATACATCATTTTCTTACTACCGCCAAACCAACCTTTAACCCAGACGGTTCAATACGATATATTTATTATACACAGGAAACAATTGAGAATGTAAGCAAACGTGTACAGGCAGGAATATTAAATCAGCACCTTATTACAGATTATATGATAAATCCTTATCCTGCACGATTTAATATCATAGCAGAAAGCCCCCAAATGAAGCAACTGCTGGAAATGCTGTCACAGGTATCAAAGACGGATGTCTCCATATTAATCTCCGGTCCATCAGGTGTAGGTAAGGAGGTCTTGACGAAATATGTGCATCAAAACAGTCTTCGCAATAAGGGTCCGTTTGTTGTATTAAACTGTGCTTCAATTCCGGAAAATCTCATGGAATCTGAGCTGTATGGCTACGAAAAAGGTGCCTTCAGCGGAGCGTCGACCTCAGGAAAACAAGGGTTAATTGAGGCTGCTAACGGCGGCACCCTGTTCCTGGACGAAATAAACTCCATGCCGCTTGAAATCCAGGCAAAGCTTCTGCGCGTGCTTGAAACAAAGCAAGTTACACGTTTAGGCTCTGTTATTCCAAAAAAAATTGATTTTCGTCTGATATGTGCTACAAACGAAGACCTACAGGTTCTTGTTGAAAAAAAACTCTTTCGTCAGGATCTTTTTTACCGCATCAACATAGTATCGGCTCATATTCCGCCTATTTGCGAACGCAAGGAAGATATAGTTCCGTTAACCATGTTCTATTTGCAGCTTTTCTGCAAAAAATATAAATGTGTGAAAGCCTTGCATGAAAATGTAATAAGCTTCATGCTCTCTTATAGCTGGCCCGGAAATGTAAGAGAATTACGAAATTTTATTGAACGGCTGATTATAACATCCCCTGATTCAGAATTAGTTATTTCAAAAATTCCTCAAGAGCTCAAGGCACAAGGCAACATAAAAACTACAGCTGAAATTCCATCGGTTTACCAGTCAACTGCTGCAAACATGCCTTTGCAATTTGATAAAAACTTTTCACTTAGCACCTACATGAACGAATGCGAAAAACAGCTATTGCTCAAACTTATGACACAGAAAAAGTCTCCGCTGGAAATCGCAGAAATATTAAAGCTTGATTTGTCAAACGTCTATCGGAAATTAAAGAAATATAACTTAAAATATTAAAAAAATTGAGGACGTTTCCGTCCTCAAAACCAAGAGTCTAACTCTTTATGAATTTGCTGTTTTACCGGTATGGTCTTCAGCTTTAACCCTTGCAAGCTTATTCACACCATTAAATGCAACCATAACAGCCAGTGCTACAAGCAAGACTGCTACTACTAACTGTAATCCTTCAACTGCCAGTGAAAATCCGCTGCCGGCCAGAATTAATTTTACAATTACACTTATTCGCTGTACAAGGGTTGTAATGGTTGCCAGGAACATAAAGCCCATTGGAATATAAAGCATCCATCCTTTCCTTCCCGTGACTTTAAGGAAGACAGCCAATGTAATTAAAACAAGAGACGCAAGAAGCTGATTTGCTGAGCCAAACAAAATCCAGACGTTGTTATAAATTTTTAGAACTTTTCACTTGATAATCAGACCTACAGGACAATGGTCGCTCCCCATATATTCAGGACATATGAAGGCATCCACCAGCTCATCCTTAAATGAGCCTGATGCAATAAAATAATCAATTCTCCATCCCACATTTCTTTCTCTGGATTTAGCGAAATTTGACCACCAAGAATATGCCTCCTCCTTATTGGGATAAAAAAATCTGAATGTATCTATAAAACCCGCTTCAATAAGCTCAGTCATTTTATTTCTTTCTTCATCTGTGAATCCTGCATTTTTTTTGTTCGTTTTAGGATTTTTCAGGTCTATTTCCTTGTGAGCCACATTTAAATCCCCACACATAACCACCGGCTTCTGCTCGTTAAGCCTAAGCAGGTAGCTTCTGAAATCATCCTCCCATTGCATTCTGTAATCCAGTCTTTCAAGTCCTCTTTTTGAATTGGGAGTATATACATTCACCAGGTAGAATTTATCAAATTCCAAGGTTATGACTCTTCCTTCCTTATCGTGTTCCCCAATTCCCAATCCGTATGCTACAGACAAAGGACTTTCTTTTGTAAAAACAGCAGTTCCCGAATAACCCTTTTTTTCGGCATAATTCCAAAAGTCATAATAACCTTCAAGCTCAAGCTCTATTTGACCTTCCTGAAGTTTTGTTTCCTGAAGGCATATAACATCAGCATTCAAATCCTTAAATGTATCCATAAAACCTTTATTTACACATGACCTTAACCCGTTTACATTCCATGATATTAGTTTCATAACAATGTCCCTCCTTATATATGTTTTTTTGAGCTTCTTAAATCCCAAAAAAAGTCTTTTAATACTTTCGTGCAATCCTCTTCCATTATTCCAAATTGGACATTAATCTGATGATTCAATTTTTCTGTTTGCACTATATTCAAAACTGAACCGCATGCACCTGTCTTTAAATCTCTGGCACCTATTACAAGTTTCTCAACCCTTGAATTCACCAGAGCCCCCGCACACATTGGACAAGGCTCCAGCGTTACGTACATTGTACATCCGGGAAGTCTCCATCCTCCTAAATTCCTGCATGCATCCTTAATTGCAGAAATTTCCGCATGAAGAGTTGCATCCTTCATGGTTTCCTTTTGATTATATCCTCTTCCGACTATTTCACCATTTTTTACTATTACGGCTCCGATAGGAACCTCATTAATCTCGTAGGCCTTTTGCGCTTCTCTCAAGGCTTCCTTCATAAAAAACTCATCCATATCAACCTGCATATTTTTTTATACCTATTATAAGTTATTATTTACGTATAAGTCAATACATATGTCTTATATTACCTCTTTACTTTATTTTAAAACGAATTTATAATAAAAACAAAATCAAGGAACATTTTGTTCTGAAAATAAGTCTAAATAAATAAAGTGTTATAATTTATATGAAAACTATAATGTTTTAATAAAGGAGGACGAAGTGAAAAAAATATTAAAAAAAATATCAATTTTTGGACTTTGCATGACTTTAAGCATAAATTCAGTTACTTATGCGGGGGTTCTTGATACAATAACCCAGCCGCCTTCCGAGGAAGAAACAACATCATCCGCTACGGATATAAAGACAGTTGCTGTTTTTTCTGATATAGGTAACCACTGGGCAAAAAATTGGATTGAAAAAGCTGTTAAGCTTGGATTTGTTTCAGGATATAAAGATGGAACCTTTAAGCCTGATAAAACAATTACAAGAGCAGAATTTTCAAAACTTATAAATGGTGCGCTGGGTACAGAAAAAAAAGCGGACATAGGCTTTTCAGATGTTAGAAGTAAAGACTGGTTCTACACGGAAATTCAGAAGTCTGTTGCGTCAGGATTTTTTTCAGGCTATGAAAACAACACCTTTAAACCAACAAACCCAATAAAGAGAGAAGAAGTTGCAAAGGTTGTGGGATCTGTTATAACAACAGGTGAAGCCGACGGCGAAGGTGCCACCGGTCTGTCGGATTATAACACAATACAGGAATGGGCTAAGCAAAGTGTAAATTCCGTTTACAACAAGGGGTATATACTCGGCTATCCTGATGAAACATACCGCCCTGCAAAAGCCTTGACACGAGCAGAAGCAGTAAAAATCATCTATGAAATCATTCAGAACGAAAATATAGAACATGGCTTTAACATAACAAATTATGATGAAATCTATTCAAGCTCAGTTGTGGTAGGCGACTTAAATATATTGGATTCTGTTGGTTCGGGAAATGTTCAGCTGAAAAATGTTGTGGTGCTTGGAAATATAGTTGTTGACGCTCCAAAAATAAGCACTTTACAGCTAACTGATGTAAGAGCAGGAAGCCTGATTGTAGAAGATAAAAACAGCTCAGTCAAAATAACATATAACAGCAGTGTTTCAATACCAAAGACCGATGTACCTTCCTCAGTAACAATTCAAAAGTAAAGCTACAGACACGGCGACATTTCATCTGTCTTTTGTTTCAAGACAGATGAAACGTCCCGCATCCTAACAAAACCTGTTCCTCATGGGGTCTCTTTTATTTACAGTTTCAAAAATATCCAGAATTTCAATATCATTATCTGCTACACATCTTTTTATTCTCGGTATATCCTCCTTATTCCGGATTAAAAGCCTGTAAGCATAATTCTCTTTGTACCTGCCGGAAATACACTTACATTTGGACATCTGTCCGCAACTACATAGCCAAAGCTTGCTTTCAAAAGAGAACAGTCTTTTCGTTCATATTTCCCCCATTATATTGAAAGAGCCGCTCCCACAGCACCGGCATAGCGTGCCATACTATTAGAACTTACTGCCTTTCCAAGCTTTTTACTTAACTGATCCCTCATATAGCTGCTGTCGCAGAACCCTCCTGTCAAAAAATAGCTGACACTTTCACTGTTTAATCTTGTACACAAGGTATAAACCTTATTGGCAATGGAATTAACAACCCCTGCTGCAATATCTTCTTTTGGACTTCCGCTCCCTATGAGACTTATCACCTCTGATTCTGCAAATACAGTACACATCGAACTTATTGAAATTTCTCTGCCTTTACCTGCCAGGGTAAATATTTCATCAAGATTAACCCCAAGGGTATTTGCCATTATTTCAAGAAACCGCCCTGTTCCGGCAGAACATTTATCATTCATAATAAAATTTGAAACCATTCCATTTTCAACAAATATTATCTTTGTGTCCTGCCCTCCTATATCTATTACGGTACAGTCCTTTTCATTCAGGTAATAAGCTCCCCTGCCGTGACAAGTTATTTCCGTTACAATTTTATCAGCATATGGAACAGAAATCCTTCCATAGCCTGTAGCAGTGATATGGGAGTTTTCCGGTGTTACGTTCTGACCTTGAAGCCAGCTTAGTATGCTGTCTGCAGTTTCTTTGCTGCTCCAGCCCGTGGGCATGATCATATGATTAATTATTTTCTTTTTATCCTCTGACATTATTACAGCCTTTGCCGCTGTAGAGCCTATGTCAATTCCAATCAGGTACATATTATACTCCTTGGCGGACAAGGGGACGTTTCAGGTGTCCTCTTTTGTCCTTTTTTTGTGTCTTCATTTTAACATTTCAATCAAAAAAAAACAAGGGGGGCATATGAAGCGCCCCCATGTCCCCTCGTGTTCCTTATTTCAGGTTCAGATACTTTCTCGTATTCTTAAAATCCTCATCCAGTTCAATTGTGTAGACCTTATCATTATATACCGGCTTGCCGCCTTCATAGTAATCCGGACGATTTTTATCTATAACATCTATATCCAGATAATACATGATTCCATCGTATTCCTTATACGGCATATCATAATTATAACTGGACAGCCTCAAAAAATTGTTATCAGTCTTACCGCTTTTTTCATCAATATCTTTTATCAGATGCTGCCTTATACCCTCTGTGTTCAGCTCAACAGATGCACTTTCTATTCCGTTATACCATAACCGGAAGCTTAAGAGATAGTCATTGCCTGAATAATATTTTTCATCATAAAGGTAGTAATAATTCTTTTCTTTAAATTCCTGAGAATTTAACAGCCTGTGTGCAATTTCATCCTTTGTAGCATTGTCTGCACCGCTGTTATTATATATTCTATATTCTCTTATTATAAAGCTTCCATCTTTCATACCATAAATTATATCAATTTGAGGACTATAATAGTATTCTTTTTCATCATAATAGTTATTATCTGAAAGAATCTCCTTATGCAGATCTGTAACTGTTTCAATATTTTCTCTGTCTGTAAACAATACTGTGCCATAATTTTCCCGAAGTACTGAAATATCATCTTCAGACAGCTGACCATCATCCTCGATGTACCTTTTAATACTGTTGTAAAGCCATCCGTCGTTGCCCACGTAAGCCACTCTTACATCCTCTGCTGCAGGTACCACATTTTTATAACGGCTGGCAATTACAACAGTGCTTCCTGTCATCGCAACAAACACAGCCATGCTTATAACAAACACCTTCATGGAGAGATTTGATATCCTGAAGGATCTTTCCATTGCCGCAATTATAATATAATATGTGAGTGCTGCCATGAGCAGTGAAACAAATATTCCACTTACTATGTTGTTGTTGTATGATACTACGGAAAAAGCCGCCGGTACTATAAGGCAGGCTATCACAGATACGAAGTACTTATAACCATCAAACACAATAAAACTGCCGGTGTTTTCATTTTTCCTTTTCTTAAGCATTTTAAAGATCAAAAGCGTTATTCCAACCAATATAACTCCCAAAAGCAGAAAGTAAATAAAATCCAAATCCATGTTCTGATATGCGGAAAAATATATATACTCCAATTTATAAAAATTGTTTACAAAATAATCCATCAGAACGTTAGCGCTGAATCCTGCAACCATATTTTCCAGTATGGAAAACATAAACTGTATAATCAGATAAATTATAGCAGGCAATGCAAAGTTAAATATAGTCATTACTCCCGCAATCAACGTGTTTCCTGAGAGCACTGATGATAATGCAGCCAAAAATATGCCTGCTGAAAGCCATGGAATTATCAACTTAAATGATTCAAATATTTCATAGTCTATTTTTTGAAAAACAACTGACAACACTATTAATAAAAGCAGGTATGCCGCAAAAATCACATTGATTATAATATTTATGGAAATTTGCTGGCGCAGTGTTGCAGGCTTTGACTTGTAATAAGCAAGCTTAGAATCATTATGCAGAAAGCTGTTATCTACAAGACAGTTTATAAAAACCAGTACAAAAACCTCAAATATACCAAACGCTATGAAAAGTTCTTCCTCTACCCTTAAAATAAATGGTATAAGCATTGTGGTCACAAGTATTATAACGGTTGACAGTAAAAACCAGTTCCTTTTGTTTTTCAATGAATATAAAAGAAGCGGCATAAATATATTATTTTTTTTCTGTTCCATAACCTGCACCTCCCAATTCTGTAATAAATATTTCTTCAAGGCTCATTGAAAGCTTGTCGAACAGAAGAACATTAAACCTTTCTTCCAGTTTGTTCCTGAACTCATCAACATTTCCTGTCAGTGTACATATGTTTATGCTTCCGATTTTTACATACTTAATTATGCTGAATTCCTTAAATTCGGATACATCAAACTCACCTTCAACGGCAAATTGAACTCTCTTTATTTCGTCCTTCATCTTTTCGAGATTTTCTTCTTTTAATATTCTGCCTTCATGCATTATGCCAACCTTGTCACATATGTTATCCAGTTCTTTTAAATCATGAGAGGAGATAATAACCGTCATTTCATTGTCCATAACCTCACGTATTAAAACGTCCCAGAATTTTCTTTTTATAACTGCATCCAGTCCGTCAACAATTTCATCCAGCAAAAGTACCTTTGGCTGTGCGGAAATTGCCATTACGAATGCAGCCTGCTTCCTTTGTCCCTTGGACATTTTATTAAGGTTCTTATTTTTATCTATATTAAAATAACTTACAAGCTCGCTGAACTTGTCTTCCGACATATTTTTATACATGAGTTTTTCATAGGAAAATAACTTGCTCAAAGTATACTGATATGGAAAAAACAAGTTATCCTGAACATAATAGAACTCCTTTATAATTTCAGAGTCTTCCCTCACCTGAATATCATCATAGAAAATACTTCCATCATCCTGATTAAAAATCATCATTATATGCTTCAAAAGCGTTGTTTTTCCACATCCGTTAGAGCCTACCAACCCATATATCTGACTGGTTTCAGCATGGATGCTTATATTGTTCAGTACTTGAAATCCACCGAATTTCTTGCTTAAATTTTCTACTTTTAACATATGACCTCCTTATCCCTTACTTGGGTTCAGAACTTCCTCAACCAATTCAACAATGTAATCATCCTTTAATCCAAGGTTTTTTAAGGAACAAACCGCTTCATTTAATTTCTCTTCTGTGTTTCTCCTATATACATTCCTAAGCTCTACAGTATTATTAACAAAGTTGCCCTTTCCTTTCACCGTATAAATATAATTGTCTTCCTCCAGGCTTTTATATGCTTTCTGAATAGTGTTTGGGTTTATTTTTACCATTGCAGCCAGTTCTCTCACAGATGGAAGCTTTTCATCAGGCTTCAGTGCCCTTGAAAGGATAAGCCTCTGAATTTCTTCATAAACCTGCTCATATAACGCCTTTGAACTGTTATTATCAATTTGAATCATCACACACCTCCTCGCCATTATCAGGAAAACCATATTGTATGTATTAATACACTTAGTACAGTTACTGTATTATATAACATAGTACGCACCGTGTCAATACTTTTTATTCGCAGGCTCCATCTCAATTTTAGCCACTCAATTTTATCCGGTTATAAAAAAATCCTCAGACGCTCTGGTACCGGTACTATTCATTGTCATCCTGAACGGCAGCAAAGGATCTCCAACTTTGACATACGGGGATCCTTCGGCTATGTCTCATGATGACACTGTGAACAGTACCTATTTTACACGTATCCAAGGGTTTTTATTAAATTATGGTATACAGCCAAAAGAATGCAGGTATTGTAAGCAATGACAGCAAGTGTGTTATAACGACCAGTTTTGAACTCAATTGTGAATCACCGCCGTATTTTTGAGCCATTATAGTTGATAATGCCGCAACAGGCAAGGATGCATAAATCACAAATATCTCCTCTATCATCTGACCCAACTCTACAAATTTCAGCATAATTATCATAATTACAGGGGAAATAATTATTCTTAAAAACGTGGCAAAATATGCATCCCCGCTGACAAATGATTCTCTCAGACCGATGGTTGCCACCTTGCTTCCCACTATAATCATTGATATTACTGTTGTGGTATTAGTCAATAACTCAAGTAATCTTGTTGCGAACATAGGAAGCTCAAGCTGCGTGCCATATAAAATCAGCCCTGCATAAATTGCAATCATTCCAGGATTCAAAAACATTGATTTAAGCAGTTTTCCGGTTCCCTTATTTTCATTATTCCCAAGCAGAAGCTTCAATCCATAAGTCCACATAAACGCCATGTTGGGAATATAAAACATTGTGGCATAAAACATACCCTGGGAACCGTACAGTTGAGCTATTAGAGGAAACCCCATAAAGCCACCGTTCATAAAAGCTATAGAAAACCTCATTATTTTTTTCTTTTCATCATCTTTTACTTTGAAAAAAAATATCTTACCAAGCAAAAACAATAAAATATCAAACATTACAGCCACAGTAACAATCACCACACCGTTTTTAAGCTGTCCTGGTGAAGAATCAATATTCATTGCATTGATTATCATTGCAGGGTTTGTAACATTTACTAAAAGATATATGAGAGCACCTTCTCCTTCATCACTTAATGCTCCCTTTTTTCTTATATAAAACCCGATTGCCATCAGCACTGCCATCAAAACTATGCTGTTTATTAACGTATAAATCATAATATCCTCACAGGGTTGTCCAAATTTATTTCGGGAACATTCCACGCTTTCCCGGAGCTGTAAATATCCTTTTAATTCTTGCAAAACACAATAATAACATTAATTATAAGAAATTATATAACATAAGAATTGTTTTTTCAATATATAATAACTTTTCATCTCACCCCTACAGTAATTCAGTCATTATGATATGCTTATAAAAATAGTCCACCTTTAGTGGACTATTTTGTTAAAAAAATTATCAAAGCTGTATATTTTTGCTCAGCTATCAAGATCCTTAAGTTAGTTTTCAACTACATCCAGAGTAATATCCGTTGGAACATCCCCCCTATCTTAATTTATATCCTTACTTTATCTTACATTCTGTCAGCTCTCTCTCATTTGCCAGTAAAAAGTGACCGGGTTCTACTTCTTGCCAGTGAGGTGGATTTTTATCATAGTCATAGTGACTTTTTTCAGGTTCATATACTTCTATTACCTTGTTTCTTTCTACCCTTGGGTTTGGAGTGGGTATAGCAGACAGCAGGGATCTTGTGTATGGATGCAGAGGATTTGCAAACAAAGCCTCAGATTCTGCTAATTCCACAATTTTACCCTTATGAATAACAGCTATCCTATCTGAAATAAACCTCACAACTGACAAGTCGTGAGCTATAAACATATATGTCAGCCCCTTTTTCTTCTGCAGTTCATCCAGCAGATTGATAACCTGGGCACGAATAGATACGTCCAATGCAGATATAGGTTCATCGGCAATTACAAGCTCCGGTTCCATAACCAGAACCCTGGCTATACCTATACGCTGCCTTTGCCCTCCGGAAAACTCGTGGGGAAATCTGCTTGCAAATTCAGGAAGCAAACCCACATCCAGCAGAGCCTGCTCAACCTTTTTCTTACGTTCCTCTTCCGAACCGTAATTTTTTAAATTATACAGCCCTTCTGATACTATATAGTCAACCTTTGCTCTCTCATTTAATGAAGCCATAGGATCCTGGAATATCATCTGAATTTCCCTTGTAAGCTCTTTATCCAACTCCTTGTCTATTTGACCGCTTATTTTCTTACCCTTGTAGATTACTTCTCCTGAGGCGGCAGGATTTATTCTTATAATCGCCCTGCCTATGGTTGTTTTTCCTGAACCAGATTCACCTACAAGCCCAAATGTTTCGCCTTTGTAAATATCAAAACTTACATCATTAACCGCAACAAACTTTTTATTTTTCTTGCCAAATTCAACCCTAAGATTCTTTACCTCAAGCAGTTTTTCTTTATTATTCAACTTTATCACCTGCCTCTATATACAATTCCTGCATCTTTTTAACTAAAGGCGGAGGTTCTACCTTAGGAGCCCTGGGATCCAAAAGCCATGTACGGGCTTTGTGAGTGGGTGTAACCTCAAAGTACGGAGGTCTCTCAACAAAATCAATTTTCAATGCATGAGGATTCCTTGGTGCAAATGCATCTCCCTTTATTTCCTTGAAAAGATTGGGAGGAGTACCCTTAATTGAGTATAAAGCCTCTCCTTTTACACCAAGCTGAGGAAGTGATGATAACAACGCCCATGTATATGGATGCTTCGGATCAAAAAACACTTCCTCCGAAGAGCCTATTTCTATTATATCCCCTGCATACATAACGGCAATTCTGTCAGCCACATTTGCCACAACTCCCAAGTCATGAGTGATGTAAATAATAGTTAAATTATACTTATCCTGAAGATTTTTCAGAAGCTGCAGTATCTGTGCCTGAATTGTTACGTCCAGAGCTGTTGTAGGCTCATCACATATCAATATATTCGGATTACATGCAACTGCGGTTGCTATTACGACTCTTTGCCTCATACCTCCTGAAAATTCATGAGGATATTGTTTATATCTTCTTTCAGGTTCTGAAATTCCCACATCATTTAATATTTCAACGGCTAACTTCTTAGCCTCCTCACCCTTTAAATTCTGATGAAGTTCAATGGATTCCTGAACCTGCTTACCTATTGCCTTAAGAGGATTCAATGACGTCATTGGATCCTGAAAAACCATGGCAATTTCTTTTCCACGTATTTTAATCCAGTCTTCTTCCGTCTTAAATTTAGCCAAATCCTGACCATTATACATAATTGAACCAGATTCAATTCTTCCGTTGCTGTCTAAAAGACCCATAAAAGATTTATTAAGAACCGATTTCCCAGAGCCTGATTCTCCGACTATTGCCAGGCTTTCGCCCTTATGCAGGTCTAAAGAAGCCCCCCTGATAGCGGTCAGCTCCTGCCCACGGAGATTAAATTTTATAACTAAATCCTTAATAGATAATACTACTTCACTGTTCATAATTTCTTCAATAGTTTTCTGTGCCATAGCCTGTCCTCCTACACATGATTTCTTGGGTCTGCGGAATCTGCAAATACATTTCCGATAACATAGAAGGATATAGTTACAACAGATATTACTGCCGCCGGGAAAAATAACTGATATCTTTGATTTGGATCCATCATTAAGGCTCTTCCTTCATTTATCAAATTACCCAATGACGGTATATCAAGGGGAAGACCCATGCCTATATACGAAAGGAACACTTCATTTCCAATAGCCGCAGGTATTGCAAGTGCCATCCTGAGCATAATAACAGAAACCAGGTACGGAAGCAGGTTCTTTGTAATAATTCTGTTTGTTGGAGTTCCAAGACACCTGGATGCAAGATTATATTCCCTGTCCCTTATAATTATTATAAGGTTACGGACAAACCTGGCCATTTCCAACCACCCCGTCATACACATGGCAAAAATTATCGTTGATATTCCCGGTTTCATAATATAGGTAAGAATAATCAAAACCACAGTGGAAGGTATATTGTCCCAGACATTATATATTTCTGTAATAATAGCATCCAGCTTCCTGACATATCCCCAAAGTGCCCCTATGGTTATTCCGACCAATGCTTCAAACAAGCCTACCGCAACACCGATGAACAAAGATGTCCTTGTCCCGCTCCAGATTCGAGCCCATAAATCCTGTCCTATGGAATTTGTCCCAAACCGGAACTCGTCGTTTGGCTGCACATTTCTGTATTGTAAATTTGTTTCAGGATTAATATATATCTGCGTAGGACTTTTTTGATTAGGCAAGTAGGGCTGTATTACAGTAAAAATTATAACACACACCATTAAAATCAACAGTGCCACCGCAACTTTATTTTTCATAAAAACCTGGACTGTGGATCTCCAAAAAGAATAGTTGGAGTAACCAGTCAACTCACTTTTTGATTCATCGTATTCTGCAAAATCAAACAAGGATGGATCAATGCTGTCTGCCATTTTACCGATTATCTTCTTACTGCTCATTATCTGGATCCTCCTTCATTAGCTAATTTTATTCTTGGGTCAAATGCTGCCATCAGTATATCCCCAAGCATTAAACCTATAATTCCGATTGACGAATATAAAAGTACCAGTGCCTGAACAAGTGTATTGTCCTGCCGTTGTATTGCAGTTACTAAAAGCCCCCCTGTTCCGGGGATAGAAAACAATGATTCCACATATATAGAACCTGACACTGTATACAATATTGAAGCCGGAAGATACTGTGCCATGGGAACAAATGCATTACGCATTACATGCTTTGACATGATTTCCTTGTTTGTCAAACCTTTTGCTCTTGCCAGTCTTACATAATCCTTATTTAATTCATCAACCATGTAACGCCTGATCCACATAGCATAATAAGCTATATTTACCAATGACAAACAAAGAATAGGAAGTATCCAGCTTTTAGGATTTGATTTATCATACAGCAGGGGAAGATTAAATATATCCGTAAAAAACACCTGTATCAGAAGGTAGTATATAACTGCCGGGACGGCGTTTGCACCTACTACGTATACCGTACCAAGCTTGTCCATAAACTTTCCTTTGAACCGTGCCATTAATATGCCAAGTCCTAACCCCAACACCAGTGAAACGACCAGTGATGACATTCCGAGCTTCAGTGATGTTATGAGCTTGTCACCTAAAATCTTTGTAATCGCAACCTTAGGCCTATATGTTATTGATTCCCCCAAGTTACCTTTCAATAAATCGGTATAAAAGTTTTTAAGCTGCGTATACCATGGATCCAACAATCCCAAATTTTGTAGCTTTACTGTTTTTTGAGCTTCGTCCAGTTTATCGAAGTTCGCCCCAAAATACCCCTCTATAGGCATCATACGCATAAGCAGAAAAACTACTGTTACTACAATAATCAACGTCAATAATGATCTAAAAAGCCTTGTAGAAATATATTTCATGCATTAACGCCCTCTCTTTCTTTATAATTTGTATACAACATATTTATATAACCAATAAATGGAATGATTTCGTAAATAAAAGGGGCATAAGCCCCTTAGATTTCTCTGATTATTTGTTAGCTGCTTTTTTCAAAGCCTCTTCACGTTCTGTCTTCCAAACCTCGTATGCCTCATTAAATTCTTCTGTACTCATTGGTTTTGCTAAAAGCTTCTGTCCTTTCCATCTTTCACTTGAAATACCGAAAGGTGCAAAAGGTGCCTCGAAAGGATGGATTTTAGAAGCAACATATCCGTTACCACCGCTTACACAGTAAGGTATAACAAAAGCTTCATCTATAAGCATTGCCTCCGCATCGGCAAATAGTCCATACCTTTTAGCAAGATCTTTGAATTCTCCCTTTGCTTCATTAACCATTGATTCATAAGCTTCATAAACATTTTTCCCATCTTCAGTCGTATCAATTGTATATTCAGGGAAGTTATAGTTTCCCTCCCTCTCAAATGGGTCGGTGTATGTCTGCGGATCTGCATAGTCAGGACCCCAATTACACTTCATTAATGAATAATTACCTGCTCTTCTTGTTCCGTCCAGGAATCCTGTAGGAGCATGCGGAAGCAGTGTTACTTCAACATAGTCTGTACCAAGAGCAGTCTCAAGCTGCTGTTTTACAACCTGTGCCTCATTAGCCCACGATGTGCTGTTTGTATTGTAAGGCATCAGTATTTTAACCGGCAGTTTAGCTCCTGCTGTCTGTAATTCTTCAATCGCCTTTTCTTTATATTTCAAAGCTTCATCCGTATTGTAAAGCTCCTTGCCTTTTAATTCTGCTAATTTTCCTGTATCAGTAAAATCTATACCACCTTGATTTGTAAATTCAGGAGGTGTTATGGAATTAATTATCCTGTATTCCGGATTGTATGGATCCTCCGTTGTCATTGCAGCAACTCTGTTAAATGCAGATACCACAGATTTTCTGAAATTCAGATTGTTCACGGCAATTTTCCAATTTTCCGGTTCATATTCAGCATCAAAGTGAGGATCAAAGTTAAATGCATAGAAGTATGTGTAAGTTCCCAATTTATCAGGTCTTACCTGCTCCTTAAGTTCAGGTGAGTTCATCCATTCATCAAGACTTGCCGGTGGAATTGCAACGTCAGATATTTCACCGCGCTTGTACATTTCTGCGGACAAAGCTGTTGCTTCCTTGTTGTATCTGTAGTTCAATTCACCTATGTGAATGTTTTCAGCATCCCAGTATGTAGGATTCTTTTTTAGTATTCTCTGCATCTGCGGTTCAAATTCGGTTAACAAATAAGATCCATTATACAGCAAAGCTGAATTTGTGGTACCAAACTGGTCTCCCATTTCTTCCAGAAACGGTCCGTATGCCGGGAAAAAACATACATATGTTAACATTGATTCAAAATATGGAATAGGCTCTTTCAGCGTATATACAAGAGTGTAATCATCCTCAGCCTTTACTCCCACCTGGGAAAAGTCCGTTATATCACCGTTAAAATACTCTTCCGCATTCTTAATTACTCCATAAAATATATTAGCAGTTGCCGATTCGTTTTCCGGAGTCAAAAGATACTGTGCTGCACTTACAAAATCGTTTGCTGTTGTATCAGCAACTTCATTTCCTTCATAGTCCACCCATTTAACACCTTTTCTAAGATTAAATGTCCATGTGAGTCCATCCTCGGAAGCTGACCAAGATTCTGCCAGTGCAGGCTGAATAACTCCATACTTGTCATAATCAACCAAAGTGTCAACCAGGTTTGCAGCCAGCGCAAACTCAACATTCGTAGCCGTCGTTAAATAATTAATTGTCTGAATTTCCTCAGCATATACTGTTTTGTATACCTGCTCCTCCGCATATTTTCCGCCTTCGGCAACATCGCCTTCAGCTGTGGGTTCATCAGTGCCTGATGGTGTTTCTGCAGGTCCTGGAGTATTCCCACCGGAACAAGACGTCAATATCAAAGTAAACACTAACAAAATCGATAATACTTTTTTCATTTCTACCTCCATTAATAATATAATAAAATTAGCATGCTAATTTCATTCCGCTGACATGGTTATGAAGTCGTTTTCATGTCATGAATAAAAATGGTGCACCTGAGAGGAATCGAACCCCCGGCACATGCCTTAGGAGGGCACTGCTCTATCCTACTGAGCTACAGATGCACTTTCTGATTCACTAATGAATATTACACTATTTTATTTTGTTTGTCAATACTTAAGCCCATAAATTATTGTTATTTTATAAATAAATATACCTACATTTATAATAAATATAAATAATCCTAATAATTATAAGTGACTTTTTTCTGCCTAAGCGACCTATTTTCAGCTTAAATAGGGATATTAACTGAACAGGTTTGAAAAAAACCTGAATATTCTAACAAATATATTAGCCTTTTCTATATCTTTGTTCACAATGGCATCTACCTGGTCAATTTCTTCATCATTTAATAATATGCTTATTGTTCCTATCTTATCTCCCAGCTTCAAAGGAGCCCTTACAGTATCATTATATGAAATTTTTACACTTATAATATCATCATTTTTTATTAGCTTATTGTAATCCGAAACCGGATATACGTCTACCTTCCCATCCTTAGAATTATTAATGTAAACCTGATCAATTATCTGTGTCTTGTCTGCAAGCCTGTTATAAGTGAAGTTATTTTTACCGTATTCCAAAAGTTCCTTAGTCTTATTCAGCCTGTCATCATAGGTCTGCGCCCCCATAATAATTCCAATAATCCTGAAGTCCTGCCCTTGCCCTGTTACAGGCATCGTTGACACCAGGCAAATTCCTGCTTTATCAGTATATCCCGTTTTAAGACCATCAGTTCCTTCCACAATGTCAAGTATGGGGTTTGTTGCTGCTTTGCTGAAATTTCTTTCGGGTATTACAAGCTCTTTCAGCTTGGTAACTTCCAGCAATTCAGGATACTTCGTAAGTATATGTCTTGAAAGCTTGTATATATCAGATGCTGACATATGATTTTGACCTGTTTCTTCATCACTTACAGGAAACCCGTGAGGATTTATAAAACTTGCAGATAAAAGTCCCAGCTCCGATGCCTTTTCATTCATCATTGAAATAAAATTATCCTCTGTCTTGCCTATATATTCAGCAATAGCTGTTGCACAGTCATTTCCCGAAACAACAAGCATTCCCTTTACAAGCATATTCAGCTTGACTGTTTCTCCCGACAATAAACCAAATTCACTTCCTTCTGTTGCGGCAGCATGTCCACTTATTACCACATCATCATCTAATGAAACTGTACCATCTGATACAGCATCCATCATAACCAGGTATGTCATAAGCTTGGATATGCTGGCCATTGCCAATTGTTCATTTATATTATATTCATATAGAATTTCCCCGGTCTCTAAATCCCCTAATAACGCAGCACTTATGTTTTGATTAATGTCTATTTCACCAAATGCTGCCGTATTAGTAAGCATAATTATTAAAAGGCATAAGGATATTACCTTATTGATTTTTTTCATAAGAACCCTCCTCTACTGAACATTATATAATAAAATTCGACAAAATGCATTATCAAATTTGCAAATCTGCATGTAAATAACTGTATTATGATTTTGTTTTTTCCATATAAAAATAGCTGCTTGGCAGCTAAAATATTACAATCTTACAAATTTATTTTTTCAATTCCCATATAGGTCCTTAAGGCTTCAGGTATTATAATTGAGCCATCCTCGTTTTGGTAATTTTCCAGTATGGCTGCAAATGTTCTTCCAACGGCAAGTCCCGAGCCATTTAACGTATGTATAAACCTAAGTTTTCCCTTATCTTTTGACCTGTACCTTATATTTGCCCTTCTTGCCTGAAAATCCTCAAAATTTGAGCAGGAGGAAATTTCCACATACCTGTTATAGCTCGGCATCCACACCTCTAAATCATACGTCTTCGCAGCACTGAACCCCAAGTCTCCGGTACATAATTCAACAACCCTATAGGGCAGGTTCAGACCTTTTAATATTTCTTCCGCAAAGCCTGTTAATATCTCAAGCTGTCTGTAGGAATCCTCAGGAATCGAATACATAACCAGTTCAACCTTGTCAAATTGATGATTTCTTATGAGACCCTTTGTATCTATACCTCCGGAACCTCCCTCAGCCCTGAAACATGGTGTATAAGCAGACATATACACCGGCAGCAGTTCCTCATCCAGAATTTCATCTCTGAAAATATTTGTCACAGGTACCTCAGCCGTAGGAATAAGGTAGTAATCTTTATCATTAATCTTATATGCATCATCCTCAAATTTAGGGAATTGCCCTGTCCCTATCATACTTTCTCTGTTAACCATATATGGAGGAGCAATTTCCGTAAAACCATGCTCCGTGGTATGCTTATCAAGCATATAAGCTGTTATTGCCCTTTCTAATCTGGCACCAGCTCCTTTAAATATGGCAAAACGCTTTCCGGTAATTTTAGACGCCCTTTCAAAATCCAGTATTCCAAGCTCAACGCCTAAATCCCAGTGTGCCCTTGGTTCAAAAGCAAACTTCCTTGGTACTCCCCAACTTCTTATTTCTTTATTGTCGGATTCCGAAACTCCTGCAATAACATCCGCATTTGGAATATTTGGGATAATCAGCAGCACTTCATTGATTTCTGAATCAATTGACCTTATTTCAGTCTCTAAACCCTTTATTCTTTCAGACAAATCTTTCATATCTGCAAGAAACTCTGTTACATCTTTTCCTTGCTTCTTAAAAGAAACTATCTGTTTAGAAACCCTGTTCCGTTCCGCCTTCATATTTTCCGATTCAACAAGCCTTTGTCTTTTTAACCTATCCAATTCAAGCAGCTTATCCAGACTTAAATCAGAATTCCTTCTTTTTAACAGCCTCTCTGCTTCCTCCGGATTATTTCTGATTTTTTTAATATCTAACATAGACTATGCCTCCAATTAATGTATTCCCGGCGAAATAATACATAGTGCTTCCGATTCCTCATCACTACTGTTAAATATCATATGTCCGCTGTTCTCCGGAACACAAATGCTGTCTCCTTTGCAGACAGTATAAATATTGTTTCCAATATGGCATTCAATTTCACCCGATATTACATATATACATTCCTTTGATTCAAGCACAACAGTATCGTCGCTTAACCATGACTTGGGTTTCAATTTAAATAAAAATGCTTCTATTCCGTTGGTTTTGTCATTGTTGTTTAAAACAGGCGTAATAAATTCCAGCTCTGCATTAATATTGCCGAACTTTACCCTTGTTCTTTCATTCTGCTGTATTGTTACAACATTCTGACTGCCATCTTCTAAAAATAATGCAGATAAAGGAACCTCCAGAGCTTCCGCCAGCCTTTTTAAAACTGCCAGTGACGGAGAAATCAAATCCCGTTCAATCTGTGATATGTATCCTGATGTTACATTAATTTGCTCTGCCATCTGAACAATAGTTAAATTCTTACTTTTCCTGATACTTCTTATCTTCTCACCAATCAATTTTTATCCCCTATCATTTAATACTATGTAAATATTATACACCAAATACTATAAATGTCATCTAAAAATTTATAAAATTAGTTAATTCAGTTAAATCAGTAAATTAGTTAACCCGATGTTGACTATTCAGGAACTTTTAGAAATTTTAATTTTTCCTTTGCATATAATGCATAGTATGATATAATTATCAATTAATATAAATTAAATATGAATTTTATATTTATTTCTCAATCATGCAAAAGGGGATTAAAAAATGGCTGAATTTAATGACAAATACATTGAAGAAGTTAATTATCTAAAAGATATAATTGATTTATTAAAATACAAATTAGAAATGGAAACCGAAAAACTCCATGAACAAAAATCTGACCTCATAGCTGCAAGAAAAGAAATGTGGGAAAATACAACCCATTCATCTGCAGACTTTGATAAGCTTTCTGATTTAAATCAATACCTGAGTGCATTGAATTCTCAAACATTCAGCTATACAGAACTGGAAAAACGCATTGCTAAATACGAAAAAATGATTGACAGCCCATATTTCTCAAGAATTGATTTTACAGAAGACGGATATGATGACACAGAAAAAATATATATAGGACTTTTCAATTTAATGGATGATAATACCCATGAAATAAAAGTTTATGATTGGCGTGCTCCCATTTCCAGCATTTATTACAGAGCAGAAACAGGTCCGGTTGAATATAATGCACCTTCAGGAATAATAAGGGGAATAGTTTCATTAAAAAGACAATATAAAATTACAAACGGCAAATTAGAATACTTTTTTGACAGCAATGTTAATATTGTAGATGAAATGCTCATGGAAGCACTATCAAAAAACATGACCTCCAAAATGAAAACCATTGTGGAAACCATACAAAAACAACAGGATTTAATTATACGAGATCTGGACAATGACCTTTTGATAGTCCAAGGAGTTGCAGGAAGTGGAAAAACATCAGTTGCACTGCATAGAATTGCATTTTTGCTTTACCAGGGGCTTAATCTTCATTTAAGCTCCAATAACATTATTGTTATTTCACCCAATTTATTATTTTCCAGGTATATTTCCAACGTTCTTCCTGAATTAGGGGAAAATAGCATCGGCGAATATACATTTGAAAATATTTTTGTGAAACTTTTTGATAGTAAGCTATCTGTTAAAACAAGAAGTGAAAACTTTGAAGCAATAATATGTGCAGAAACTGAGGAAAAAAGAAATTTTTTAAGAAACCTCGATGAATTTAAGGGGTCAAAAGTATTCTTAATAATTATCGGAAGATTCATCAAATATTTTGAACGAAAGCTGATTCCTTTTGAAGATGTATACTTTGATGGAGAAATTATTGAAAACCGTCAGCTTTTAAGAGCACTTATCACAAGCAAAAAACTAACTATGCCTACCGCCAGAAAATTGAAAATAATTGAAAACAGAATCATGGACAAAGTTCATGACAAAAAGAATATCAGAAGAGACAAAATAGAACAAGTAGTAGGCAAATCAAAAGAACATGAATTTGAGATTAAGGCCTTTACAAGAGTGCTTGCCGCCCGAGAGACTAATTTATTTTTGAGCAGGATACGTAAATTTACCGAGTTTAACAGCTATGACTTGTATAAAAAATTGTTCTGCGATAAGGATTTATTTAAAAAGCTTGCAAAAGGCTTGACATTGCCGGATAACATAGATGAAATTATTGAATATACAAATAAGTCAATCAACGATCCTTACAACATACCTTATGCAGACGGTATTGCCATGATGTATTTAAAGGTCAAGGCTGAAGGAACAGAATCACTGGGCAGAATAAAACAGGTAATTGTAGACGAGGCACAGGATTACTATCCAATGCATTATTATTTACTTAAAGATCTGTTTAAGGAAGCACGATTTACGGTAGTAGGAGACATTAATCAGGCAGTTGAAAAAAAATGCGACCTGTCTATTTATGATGACATAACTTCAATACTTAACTTTGAAAAAAGCAATAAAATATTCTTAAACAAAAGCTATAGAAACTCCTACGAAATCAGCAAATTCAGCGAGAGATTTTTAGGGGAAGGCATAAAAACCGAATATTTCAAGCGTAATGAAGAGGCTCCCAAAATTATTTACAAAAAAAATACGGAAAGCCTTGAAGACGAAATGATCAAGAATATAGATAACTATAAATCCCAGGGGTACAATTCAATCGCAATTATCTGTAAAAGCAGGAAAGAAGCTGTGGATTTATACTTTAAATTTAAAGGGAAAATCAATATAAAATTAGTTGATTACTTAGGTGAACAGAATCTGGACGGAATAATAATTGTTCCTGTCTACCTGGCTAAGGGTTTAGAGTTTGATGCTGTTATGGTTTACGAAACCAACAATAAGAACTATAACACTCCTTACGATAAAAAGCTCCTATATGTGGCATGCACCCGTGCATTGCATAGATTATCACTGTATTATACAGGGCAAATAAGTAAGTATCTTAAATAAAAATGAACCATCGGAAACGATGGTTCTCATACTTTTTGGAAAAATGATTAAAAAAAGATTTTTAGTTTCAAGTCGGTATTACTCGAGGTTTAATCGCCAAATTGGAAATTTGTCATCTTCATGTCAAGCTTTTCCTCCCAGTAAAAACGCATTGTATAAATAATCTGTAGCTAAATCGATAAATTCTTGTTTATCTATGTGATGTCGCAAGTTTTTAGTCTATAATATCACAGTTTTACACACGAAAAAAGGCATATCTTCCCCTTGGCGGAAGATATGCCTTTTTGAAGCGGATGATGGGAATCGAACCCACACAGCCGGCTTGGGAAGCCGGAACTCTACCACTAAGCAACACCCGCAATCTAATATAATTATAAGACACCTGCACAAAAAAATCAAACATTATATTTTAGATTTTTTAATATTTTTAATTGGGTTACTATTCACAGACATTCGTTGCGAATGACAGACATCCATTTTTCTGAAAAACCATCTGAAAATAGAGGGCATCTTCCCTGCGTTTTAAAACGATAACGGGATGGTGCCCTTATATTTCAATAAAAAAATTTGGATTTGAATAGTAACTTAATCGAACCTTCCGGTATTTAAGATTCATGAGCTTTCTTTTTTACAGCTAAATTATAATCCGATCAATCGAATCATATCTGCGGCGTATATCTTCCTCAGGATCTGATTGTAATATATCTTCGATATTAATGACCATAGTCTGACGGTTAATAATATCGTAAGGCTTCCATACAGTTTGCCCCGGTACATCAGGCACACCGGTGCGGGCAAAGGTGCCCCAGTAAATGCCACAAAGGATGAGATTATTAATTCCATACGGTCTACTGCAAGATTTGGACTTAAATATGCTGAAACTAAGTATAATGCTATAATCCAAGCGGCAAATGATGCAAGTATCTTTGGTTATTCCGTAAGCAGTAACTTTAAGCGAATTCGCTTGTATATTCGCTTAATCAGAAATTATGATGATGAGATATCGGCCATTCTTTCTGATATGCATGAATTAGTTGATGCTAATGAAACTACCGATTTTGTAAAGCATTCTTAAAAGGCTTATTAATGTTACCTTTTTTAGTCCAGCTCAAATTTAAAATATTTTTAATTTAACTATTGACATTTCTTAGCTGGACTATATTAATATCCATATAAACATGGGTCCATATCTTAATTTCCCGTCAGTTCTCTGGAAATCCTATATTATTTAGTATAAT
>DHUT01000096.1 GCA_002409285.1 Firmicutes bacterium UBA5227
TGCATGATATCCTGATTTGACCTTCAGACCTGAACAGGTTATTACAAGGGCTGAAGCCATAACATTGATTAACAATGTACTGGAAAGAGCAGTTCCCGAAGAAAATATACATCCTGATGCCATTTTCTGGCCGGATATGACCGGTGATGACTGGTACTATGAAGCTGTAATGGAAGCAACTAATAGTCACGATTATATTTATGAGGAAGACAGTGACGAGCTTTGGACAGGAATTAAAGCTAACAAAGTTTGGCCGTAACAAATGAAAGGGGACATCTCCTCTTTACAGAGAATGTTTCTGAAAGATAGGAGTAATGTCTTAAATAAGAGCGGAGCTAAGTGCTCCGCTTCTTTTTGGTGAGAATGAGGGAAAACGTTTAATTATGGTTTAACACTTAAAAATTCATTAATACTTTTATATTATTATGTCAGAATACAAAGTGGGAGAAGGTAACGAGAAAATACAGAATTTTCTTCACTTACAGTATAACTGATTACCGCCAACTAAAAATTTGAATAATTTGCTTATTCATAATGTGACCACATACTTACTATAATTATTGTTTTTTCCTCTTCAATAACACGATAAACAAGCCTGTGCTGACGGTTAATGCGTCTTGAATACAAGCCGTTCATATTGCCTAACAGTTTTTCATATGGCGGAGGATTTTGAAACGTATTATTTTTAATTACCTCTAATAGCTTGTCGGTTTTTGATTTCAGTGCTGCTACAGATTTAATTTTTTCCTTGTCTTTTTCTGCTGATTTGAGGATAACGATTTTATAATTGCCTACCATTCAAATTCCGCACAGTCCTTAGCTTCTGCGTTTATTCCCTCAATGAGCCTTTCCTTCATTCCGGGAATGGAAGTAAGGTATAAGGTTTCCAACAGACCGTTGTAATCATCCTCACTGATTACTATAACATTGCCTTTTTTTGTATTTACATTTATAACATCATTGAAATCAATAGCCATGTCCAAATAGTTAAATAGGTTTTTCCTGAAATTTGTTGCATTGGTATTTGTCATTTTGATTACCTCCTTGTATGTACATTATATGGTACGCTTCGAGTTTTGTCAACATTGACGTACGTTATTATGTGCATTTATTTGAATTTTATTTAGGGGACATTAACAAAATAAATTTGTTATGATTCCATATGTTAAAAGTTAGTAATAATTTTCTCCATAGAGTTTAATAACTCGTAAACAGGGTATCAATATATGCAGAATGTATTTAATTGGAGGATAGAATGGAGTCGTTGAACAAAGAAAATAAAATTTGCAAATGGAGATGTACGGTGTGCGGTGAAGTAGTAGAGGGATTTGAGCCGCCTGAAAAATGTCCTGCATGCGGAGTTAGCTCTGAATATTTTGTAAAGGTTGAAGATGAAGAGCCGGGTGAGACATCTGACAGGGAAGAAAAAATAGTTATTATAGGTGCCAGCGGAGCAGGTATGAGTGCTGCTGCTGAAATCAGAAAGAGAGATAAGACCAGTGATTTAACTATAGTTTCCAAAGAGGATGTAAGTGGTTATTACAGACCCCAGCTTTCCAAGATGTTGAGCAATGAAAGTATTACTATTGAATCAATGAAAATTAAAAAAGATAAGTGGTATGAGGAAAATAATGTTAAACTTCTTTTAAATAAGCTTGTTACTAAAATTGACACTGTGGGCAGGAAGGTTTTGCTGGATGATGGACAGGAACTTGAATATACAAGGCTTTTAATTGCTTCAGGGGCTGAAGTATTTGTACCGCCGTTTACGGGAAAGGATAAAGAAGGTGTTTTCACTTTAAGGTATGCAAAAGATAGTAGTGCAATTAAAGAGTATGCAAAGGGAAAGAAAACAGCGGCAGTAATAGGAGGAGGAGTCTTGGGGCTTGAGGCAGCAAGTGAGCTTAATAATCTTGGACTTGAGGTAACTGTTATTGAAGTTGCAGACAGAATTCTTCCAAGACAGTTGGATGTGGATGCATCTGAGATACTGGAGGAAATAGTCAAAAAAGCCGGCATAAAATTTAAGAAGGGCGTTGGCACTAAGGAAATCACAGGGGATAACAGAGTTAATGGAATTCTTCTTGATAACGGAGAAATAGTGGATGCTGATTTGGTGGTTATATCCACCGGAGTAAGAGCAAACAGCAGCATAGCAGAGGGCTGCGGAGTTGATATTAAACGTGCAATTGTTGTAAATAACAGGATGGAAACTTCGGTGCCTGATGTGTATGCATGTGGTGACTGTGCTGAATACAATGGAATAAACTATGCCCTGTGGAGTGAGGCTATTGAACAGGGAAAGACTGCGGGAATCAATTTAGCCGGCGGAAACTGTGTCTATGAAACAATAATCCCTTCCACGACCCTAAATGCGTTTGGTTCAAAAGTTTTTTCGATTGGTGATGTGGGTTCTAATCCTGAGGTTAATTATGAAGTTTATGAGGATTGTGAAGGCGAAAATTTCAAGAAGCTTTACTTTGTAAATGGCATTTTAGCAGGTGGTATACTTATAGGGGACACCTCCAAGACTGCAGCTTTGGCAGAAGGATTTAAAAAAAGCAAAAAAATGAAAGAAATGATAGAAAAAATAAAAGCATAATTTTAAATTGTTACTATATAAAAGTGCATGGTCATATTCGTGAACCATGTATTTTTTTTATTTTTGAGGACAGTTTATGACAAAATATTTTCGGTTGGTATCTTATAATGAATAACATGGTTATTATTATGCGAGGTGGAGATGGTTTATTATATTGAATATGTCTTCGCTGAAAATTTCCTTATTGATTTTATACTGCTGTTTATTACCGGTAAGCTTATTAAAAGCGATATTGTGTACAAGAGAATTATTGCAGCTTCGTTTATAGGAGCCGTGTATGTAATATTGACCGTATATGTCGGCAGAGAATTCATGACTTTTTTTATCGTTAAATTCAGCGTTTCTGTTTTAATGTTAATGGTTTCTTTTGATATAAAGGGGATTATTGCAAATATAAGAGTTATTTTGTGCTTTTATATAATATCCTTGATAATGGTCGGAATTATGACTGCATTATATTATTTGATCTACGACAGGTTAACAGTGAATGCAATTGTATTATCCCTATTTGTGGGATACGCAGCATTGCATTTCTTTTTTAGGGAGATAAAAGCAAGGATCGATAAGAATAATTACATGAGGACTGTAGTAATCAATGTAGGAAGCTTAAGCAGTACATTAAAGGCGTTCATTGATACCGGAAACGAACTTAGCGACCCCATGACTAAAAAACCTGTAATAGTAGTGAATATTGAAAGCCTGAGGAATATTTTAAGTGAGGAATTATACTGTAATATTTTAAGATTTTATGAAAATAAGGATGACAATTTTGAAAGCTTATTATCCGGAAGCAATAACTATAATCTAAGGATAATCAGATATGACACAATCAGTTCAAAGGGTGAAATGATGGTTGTTTTTACTCCGGATAATATTGAGGTTAAAGGAAATGGGAAAAGTATATCGGTTGTTGATGCAGTTATTGGAATATATCCAAACAAGATAAGCCGGAAGGGGGATTATGACGCATTGCTGTTTTGTAAAATATTAGAATGGGAGATGAACGTCAATGAGCTTTCTGAAGTACGTCAGAAAATTATTTAAGAAATTATATAGCTTTATAATAGATAAGCTGGGGCTTACAAAGGATATATTCTATATCGGAGGCAGTGATACACTTCCGCCTCCATTGTCCCAGGAAGAGGAAAAGGAAGTTATTAGCAGATTAAAGGATTCAGAAGAGGCAAAGACTATATTAATAGAGCACAATCTGAGGCTGGTTGTATATCTTGCTAAAAAGTTTGAATCCACCGGAATTAATGTGGAGGACTTAATATCCATAGGAACAATCGGACTGATAAAGGCTGTTAACACTTTTAAGGCTGAAAAAAATATTAAACTTGCTACCTACGCTTCAAAGTGCATTGAAAATGAAATATTGATGCACTTAAGGCGTGTTGGCAAGGCAAAGACGGAAATTTCACTGGATGAACCCCTGAATATAGACTGGGATGGAAATGAGCTTTTGCTTTCTGATATTTTGGGAACTGATGAGGATGTTGTATTCAAGGATATGGAAAGTGAGGTTGATTTGTGTCTTTTGAATGATTCAATCAAGAAATTAAATAAAAGAGAATATACAATTATGAAGCTGCGGTTTGGGCTGGATAATTCTAAGAGCTATACTCAGAAGGAAGTGGCTGATATGCTTGGAATTTCGCAATCCTATATATCTCGCCTTGAAAAGAAAATACTTAACAGGCTAAAAAAGGAAATCAACAAAGCAGTATAAAAAACATGTGCAGGGAAATAATTTTTAAGGGGGATAATTTTTTAAAAGGGGAAAAACGACGATGATAAACAAAGTAGTTATATGTGGCGTTAATACTTCTCAACTGCCTACAATCAAACCATCTGAAATGAGAGGTATGATTAAGAAAATCCAAGAAGGCGATACTGAGCTTAGAGAAGAGTTTATTCAAGGTAATCTCAGACTTGTACTAAGTGTAATTCAAAGATTTAATTCTAAAAATGAGCCTGTTGACGATTTGTTTCAAATCGGATGTGTGGGCCTGATAAAGGCCATTGATAATTTTGACCTTTCTCTTGACGTGAAATTTTCCACATATGCGGTTCCTATGATAATAGGAGAAATCAGAAGATATTTGAGAGACAACAACTCCATAAGAGTGTCCAGGTCAATGAAAGATACGGCATATAAGGCTTTGCAGGTAAAAGAAAGGCTTGCATCCAGCAGCTCACAGGAACCTACAATTGCGGAAATTGCCCGGGAAATCGGCGTAGATAAGGAAGATATCATATTTGCGTTAGAATCAATACAAGAGCCCATATCGCTGTTTGAACCAATTTACAATGATGGAGGGGATGCTCTTTACGTTGTTGATCAGGTCAAGGACGAGAAAAATATTGATGAAAAATGGATTGAAAAAATAACATTGGAAGACAGCATAAATAATTTATCTGAAAGAGAAAGACAGATAGTTGATATGCGATTTTATAAGGGAAAAACTCAAATGGAGGTAGCTGAGGAAATTGGCATATCACAGGCGCAGGTTTCACGTCTGGAAAAATCTGCACTTGCACAGCTGAAAAAGGGATTCAAGTAAGCAAACAGCCCAATATTTTGTGTCATATAAAACATAAGTTGTACATACCTTATAGTATAAAAGCGTAAGGGGTGATGCTATGACTAATTACTGGGATTTAATCGAGAAGGATGTTGTGAACATTAAAAACGGGGAAATAATGGGAAGGTTTGACGATGTAGAGATAGATACCAAGGCGGGGAAAGTCCAGGCGTTTTACATAGAGGAGACCGGAAGGTTAATGGGGATGCTTGGCAAATCAAGGGAAAGAAGAGTAAATTGGGAGGAAATATTAAAGATAGGCATGGATGTAATTATTGTCAATGTTGATGACAATATTAACAACGGATTAGCAATGGGGTGATGTACATTGCTGAATGTGAAATTATGGCTGAACAGTTGAAGGGTGACATATCCGAAGTCATTGTTCAGCCATTGTTCAGCTATAGTTCAGCAATGTTGAGCCATTGTTTAAGCATACTTTTTGTCCACGATTCAGCTTCAAGTATTGCTTCAACAGAATTCGGCTTCCATGGAGTATGTGCAAGCATTATTTTTTCGTTTATGTCTCCTATATCAAGGAAGCTTATTTTTTTGTTTAAGTATAAGTTTACGCATACTTCATTGGACGCGTTCAGCACCGCAGGCATAGTATCTCCTGCTTTTAGCGCAGCAAATGCCAGACTCAGACATTTGAAGGTTTCAGTATCAGGTTTTTCAAAGGTCAGCTTGCCTATTTCTGTAAGGCAAAGGCTTTTGTAGCCGTTATAAACACGTTCCGGATAAAAAAGGGCAAATTGAATTGGTATGCGCATGTCCGGAAGTCCAAGCTGAGCAATTGTTGAATGATCTTCAAATTCAACTCCTGAATGAATAATGCTTTGCGGATGTACAACAACTTCTATTTGTTCCGGATTAACATCGAATAAGAATTTTGCCTCGATAACTTCCAGCCCCTTGTTCATCAATGTTGCCGAATCAACAGTTATTTTTTTGCCCATGGACCAGTTTGGATGCTTAAGTGCGTCTTCGATTGTTACATTTTTTAAAAATTCAGTGGTTTTTCCTCGGAAGGGTCCTCCCGATGCCGTAAGAACTATTTTATTTACAGTTTTTTTATCGTTAGCCATCAGGCATTGAAAAATGGCGCTATGTTCACTGTCAACCGGAAGTATTTCAGCATTGTATTGTTTTGCCAGATTCATTATATAGCTGCCGCCTGTAACGAGGGTTTCTTTATTTGCCAGGGCTATTTTTTTATGTTTTTTTATGGCTGCAACTGTAGGCTTGAGTCCAATCATTCCTGATATGGCGGTTACAATTATCTCGCCTTTTTCATATTCTGCCGCTGCAATCAGCCCTTCCATGCCCGGTATTATTTCTGTTTTAATATTGGAGGGAAGCATTGTTTTTAGCTGTGATGCTTTTTCTTCATTCATGACACAGGCAAGTATCGGATTGAATTCTAAAATCTGATTTTTTAGAAGCTCTATGTTGTTGTTTCCGGTAATTGCACATACTTTTATTTCACTTGGGTGATCTCTTACAACACTTAGTGTCTGTGTACCTATTGAACCGGTAGAGCCAAGTATACTTATATATTTCATAACCGCTCCTTTTATATATAATTTCAATACTGATATTTTATCATACTTGCTCACTTGTGCATAGTAATTAAAATTATTTAAACTGTTGGAAAGATGTTTTAATTTAAAAACACTTGTAATAATTATAGGAACAGTGTATTATAAAATATCATTATATACTGCGGAGGGAAAGATGTTTCAATGTTATGAAAGCACCAGAAATTCAAAGATAAAAACTACAGCCTCAGGTGCTGTTCTTAAAGGCATTGCTGACGATGGCGGTTTGTACGTTATGAGAGATCTGGAGTATAAAAATGTCAGCATAGAAAATCTGAAGGGCAAAAACTATATGGAGATTGCCGAAACAATTTTAAAAGAAATGCTTGAAGATTTTTCTGAATCAAAAATAAGGGAATGTGTTGTTAAAGCATACTCGGATAAGTTCAGCGATGCTCAGGTTACACCGGTGGTAAAGGCAGGAGACTTTTACATAACAGAGCTTTTTCATGGACCTACATCTGCCTTTAAAGATGTGGCACTTTCCATACTACCTCATTTAATGAAAGCTTCATATGTAATGAACGATATAAAAGGAGAAATAATAATTCTTGTGGCAACCTCCGGAGATACGGGTAAGGCTGCCCTGGAAGGATTTAAAAATATTAAGGGAACAAAAATTGTTGTTTTTTATCCTGAAGATGGGGTCAGTCAGGTTCAAAAATACCAGATGATAACTCAGGAGGGCACTAACACATATGTTTGTGGGATAAAAGGAAATTTTGATGATGCTCAGAGAGGAGTAAAAAAAATATTTACAAATGAAGGGCTTGTTAATGATTTTAAGGCTCGAAATAAAATATTCTCTTCAGCAAACTCAATTAATGTTGGCAGACTGGTTCCTCAAATAGTATATTATTTTTATTCCTATATAAGGCTTGTGGACTCAGGGGTAATAAAAATGTGGGACAAGGTGAACTTTTCGGTGCCTACCGGAAATTTTGGGAATATATTGGCAGGCTATTATGCAAAACTGCTTGGTCTTCCTGTGAACAAATTTTTATGCGGCTCTAATGAAAACAACGTACTGTACGATTTTATCAGAACCGGAGTTTATGACAGGAACAGGAAATTTTACAAGACAATATCCCCTTCAATGGATATTTTAGTTTCAAGTAATCTTGAAAGATTTCTGTACTATATGAGTGGGAAAAACAATGAGGAAGTAAAAGATCTGATGGGAAAATTAAATTCAACAGGCAGGTATGAAATTAGCACGGAAATGAAAACAAAAATTAATTCGGAATTTTATGCAGGGTGTGTATTCAAAAAAGACACGGAAAGAACCATAAAGGAAGTCTTTGAAAAATACGGGTATCTTTTGGATACTCATACTGCTGTTGCATATAAGACTTTAAAAGAATACAGGAAGGAAACGGGAGATGAAACTGTAAGCATTATTATGTCAACAGCAAGCCCCTATAAATTTTCAAGGAGTGTTTATGAGTCTTTGTACGGAGCAACAGATAAAAAGGAATTTGAAGTAATGGAGGAGCTTTCCAAAAAAACCGGAGTACCAATACCTGAAAATTTAAAAGAGCTTAATAAAAAGAAAATTTTACACACAAAAGTGTGCGAAATAAATGAAATGGAAGACTACATTAAAACATTTGACAAGGAGGTTTTATGGTAAAGGTAACGGTTCCGGCAACAACGGCAAATATAGGTCCCGGCTTTGATACACTGGGACTTGCACTTAATATATACAATGTTTATGAATTTGAAGAAATAGATGAAGGTCTTGTAATTAATGGCTGTCCTGATAAATATAGAAACGAAAACAATTTAATATATAAATCATTTCAGGCAACAGCCGATATAATAGGCAGAAAAGTTAATGGGCTGAAAATATCAATAATTGCAGATATACCAATATCAAGAGGATTGGGGAGCAGCTCTGCATGTATTGTGGGAGGAGTTTTTGGTGCAAATTCTCTGCTAAGTGGAAACTTATCGAAGGATGAACTTTTTCAAATAGCGGTTGGTATAGAGGGACATCCGGACAACATAGCTCCTGCAGTCTATGGTGGATTGACGGCATCAATTATAGAGGACAACATTCCATACTGCGTAAGCTATAATATAAGTAATAAACTGAAGCTTTGCGCATTGATTCCGGATTTTGAAACGTCAACAGCTGAGGCAAGGAAGCTACTGCCGGAGGAAGTATCTTTCAGGGATGCGGTTTTCAATGTATCACGAACAGCAGTACTTTTAAAAGCATTAGAAGAGGGAAGTTTTGATATAATAAATATTGCGCTAAGGGATAAACTACATGAAAAATACAGAAGAAGTCTGATTCATAATTATGATGACATTAAGGAAATCTGCTGTGATAACGGGTCAAAGGCAATGTTCATAAGCGGTTCAGGACCCACATTGATGAATATTATTGAAAATTCTGATTTTACAAACAGGGTAAAAAATAGTATAATGAATATGGAATATAAATGGGAAGTAAAATCTCTATCATCAGACAAAGGTGGGGTGATTGTTGATATATAAATACTTTCAGGAACAGTTTCCATAAGAATCATCCTGAAGGAGCCAAAATATAATTCAAGAGGTGGACACATGATAAATAAGTATTTGATTGTCAGTAAAAAAATATTGCCGGATGTTTATGAAAAGGTTATTGAAGCCAGGAATTTAATTAACAACGGCAGTGTAAAAGGTATCAGTGAAGCTGTTAAGATAGTGGGAATCAGCAGAAGCACTTATTATAAGTATAAAGATTATGTTTTTTCCCCTTCGGAAAATTCAATTGGAAGAAAGGCTGTTATATCCATGATGCTGAGACATGAAAAGGGAGTACTTTCAAACGTGCTTAACTATATGTCTTCAGCAAATGTTAATATACTGACGATTAATCAGAGTATTCCCATTAATGGCAAGGCATCTGTTAATTTATCCCTTGATATATCTGACATAAATAAATCCATCGATGATATTATTGCAGAACTTAAACAGTTTAAGGGTGTAAGCAGCGTTAAATTATTATCTATAGAGTAGGTGAAGAGAATGTATGGATTAGTTTTAGAGGGCGGAGGTGCCAAGGGTGCTTACCATGTGGGAGCTTTTAAAGCGCTTAGGGAGCTTGGAATTGAAATCCGGGGAATAGCCGGGACATCCATAGGAGCTATAAATGCAGCGTTGATGGTTCAGGGAGACTATGAATTGCTGGAAAAGGTATGGAACGGTCTGGATTCCTATGAGCTTTTTGATTTGGATGAAAAGGCAGTTGTTGATTTGAGAAACATGAACCTACAGGAGATAAATTTTTCATATCTTTTGCACCAGTCTAAGGAAATACTTAACAACAGAGGGTTAGACACTTCAAGAATCAGAGAATTGTTTGATAACTATGTTGATGAAGATAAAATACGCAGCTCTCACATAGACTTTGGGATTGTAACTGTGGATATAACCGACAAAAAGCCTCTTGAACTCTACATAGAAGATATTCCAAGAGGAAAACTGAATGATTTCCTGATTGCAAGTGCAAATCTTCCTGCTTTCAGAATTGATGAAATGGATGGCAAAAAGTATCTTGACGGTGGGTTTTACAACAATTTGCCTATTGACCTTCTTTGCAAAAAAGGTTACAAGGATATTATTGCAGTACGCACAATGGGGGTTGGAATAGTTCGAAGGGTTAAGGAAAAAGATGTAAGGATTACATATATTCAGCCTGTGGAAGGCGGCCTGGGAGGTATAACAGGAGGACTGGATTTTAACAGGGAAAAAGCCAAGCATGATATAAAGCTTGGTTACTTTGATACCATGAAGGTGTTTAAAAAGCTTAAGGGTTACAATTATTACTGCATACCTTACGAGGGAGATATTATTGAGCTGATTACCCGGTACCTGGTGGAAAACAGAGATAAAATAGAAAATGTTGCAGCACTTTTGGGATTTGATGGTATTAACACAGACAGGGCACTTTTTGAAAGAATTATGCCACGGCTGGAAAATATACTTGATATGAAGGAGAGTGCTGATTATGAGGATATATGTATACGTATGACTGAGAGAATCGCTGAAAGATTAAATATCGAAAGGTTTAAAATATATACCACAATTGAATTTTTAAAGTTAACCATTGAAACATTCCGACAAAATCCAATAACATTTACCAAAAATGTGCCTACCTTCATAAAGCGCAACAAAATATTGTCTCTTGCGGTGAAAGAAGATTTGATTACAGAAATTTTCACAGAACTATTTTCAAGTACGATTAAATAGAATAACAGGGACGCATAAGCGTCCCTTAACAATTATTTACCAACTGCTTAGCTATTGATTACCTATCATCCATCTATCCATCCATCTATCCATCTATCCATTCATCCATCCATCACTTACTTATTGTTAAAATAATCTACTATTCCGTCAGCTATTTTTTCAGCCATTATATTCTGGAAACTTTCATTGTGTATAGTAAGCTCTTCCACAGGGTTAGACATAAAGCCAATTTCAATCAGTGCAGCAGGAGTGTTTGTTTCCCTTAAAACTTCATAGTTTCGGTCTAAAATACCATCTCTGTAAACACCCTTTACAGTTGTGGCATTTAAATAAATTGCCTCTGCCAAATTATATCCGTAGTCCGGATTTTTGTAATGAATAGTGTTGTAATATGTTGAAAGGCCAAAGTAGTCTTTGTTTTCCAGGGAATTGTGGTGTATGGACAGCAATATGTCCGCATTCAGGTTGTCTGCCATCCTTCCTCTTTCCTTGTTGGTTATGTAATAATCTCCTGTTCTTGTCAAGGCAACCTCTGCTCCCATGGATTCAAGCTTGGCCTTTACCTTTAACGCAACTTCCATATTAACATATTTCTCATATTTGCCGGAATAGCTTATGGAGCCCGGATCCTTGCCGCCATGACCGGGGTCAAGCAAAATAAGTTTTCCTGACAAGGGATAAGCTTCAGACAAATAATCGCCCGAGCACCAGCCTACCACACCGGTTGAGGAAATGACTTTATCCCATCCATTGTCTGAAGATAATACCCTCACGTCAGAGCCTTCAGCTAATGTCTGAATCTTATCATACATTTCTGAGGGACCGGAGCGTATGTTTAAATTGGCAGCAGTTTTCCCGTAGCTCAACTCTCCTTCAGAAGAATAATTCTGATTATAGGTTGTTAGCCATCCTGCTACATATCCGGTTTGTCCATAAGGAAGTGCTACCTGAAGCCAGCCGTTTTTTTCGCTTACCACGTCGTAGCACTCGTGTCTGTTTCCTTCTGATAACACATCACTGTCAAGCGACGGCTGTTCCCTTATGTACGTGTTGTCATATAGAAGATAAACCTTCTGGGCTTCTCCATATTCCAGATCCGTCAGCCAGCTTGCCACATAATACTCATTATTTTCATATTCAATTATGTGCCAGCTGTGAAAAGTGTCAACATATTTCGCCTTTTCTCCCGGATTGAGCTGTCCGACGATTTTTGACTGTGTAGTTGGGGAAGTGCGGATGTTAATAAGGCTCTCCGAAGGGTTTATGACATATTTCTCAGCTGGGACGGTCACAAAGTATTTATCTATCCATCCATTCAACCCGTCCTGAGTAACTACATTGTACCAGTCATCATTTTCCGACTTGATAGTCAATCTTGTATTTAGACTTAACTTTACGGCAACATCCGAAGTATAATCTGCATCGCTGTATAACGCAATTCCGGAAATGTTTGTATATCCGGCAGTATCAGCATATGCTGTTGTGATTGACATGCTTAAAACAGCAGTGATTAATAAAATTAATTTTTTCATATTACCCCCTTTAGGATTAAATTATTCTGATAACGATATTCTAACATTTTTCGACAAAGCAACCATTACATTATTGTTACATTGAGGAAACTATTAGTAAAAAATAGCTTGATACAATCACTTGTGTATTATATAATAATTTTAAAGTACGGAAGGAGATTCTTATGAAACTTTATAATACGCTATCAAGATCGATTGAAGATTTTAAACCTATAGATAGAAACCTTGTAAAAATGTACACCTGTGGACCAACTGTATACAACTATGCGCATATAGGAAATTTAAGGACATATATTCATGAGGATATACTTGAGAAAACCTTAAGATATGTAGGGTACAATGTCAAAAGAGTTATGAATATTACCGATGTGGGACATCTTGAATCCGATGCCGATGAGGGCGAGGATAAGATGCTTAAAGGAGCAAAAAGGGAAAACAAAACTGTTTGGGAAATTGCCCAACACTACACGGATGCTTTTTTTGAGGACATTGAAAAATTAAATATAAAAAAACCGGATGTAGTGGCAAAAGCAACGGATTATATAAATGATTACATAGAATTCATAAAGGTACTGGAGCAAAAGGGATATACCTATATGGCCAATGGCAATGTGTATTTTGATATTACTAAGGTTGAAAATTATACAAAGCTGTCAGGTATGGATCTGGATCAGCTTAAGACTGCATCAAGGGATGATGTGTCCGTGGATATTCACAAAAAAAATCCACAGGACTTTGTACTTTGGTTTACAAAATCCAAATTTGAAAATCAGGCAATGAAATGGGAATCTCCATGGGGTGTGGGGTATCCCGGATGGCATATTGAATGCTCGGTTATAAGCCTGAAGAATCTGGGAGAACAAATGGATATTCACTGCGGAGGTGTTGATCATATTCCTGTTCACCATACAAATGAAATTGCTCAGACTGAAAGCTATACGGGAAAACCCTGGGTTAAGTATTGGTGGCACAGTGAATTTTTAATTGACCAGCGAGGTAAAATGAGCAAGTCCGGCGGTGAATTTTTAACGCTATCATTACTTGAAAAAAAAGGTTTTAATCCATTATCATACAGATACTTTGTTTTAAATTCACATTATAGAAAGCAGCTTGCATTTTCTTTTGATTCTCTTTCTTCTGCGGAAAATGCCTATAATAAATTAAAGAGCAGGGTTAAAAGCATAAAGGAAAGCGTGGATAGTTTTCCGGATACCTCAGAATTATCTGAATCCGCAATAAAATACAAGGAAGAATTTAAGAGCTGTCTTGAAGATGATTTAAACACAGCTAATGCAATAACAGTATTATTTAACCTTCTTAAGACGGAAACTATGGGCAGCGGCGAAAAACTAAGGCTCATTGAAGATTTTGAACAGGTTCTTTCTCTGGATTTATTAAAAGAAGAAGATAGGGACGAGGTTCACGATGAAATGTCTGAATATATAGAAGAAATGATTCAAAAAAGACAGGAAGCAAAGAAAAATAAAAATTATCAGATGGCCGATGCAATCAGAGCTGAGCTTCTAAAAAAAGGTATTGCATTGGAAGATACAAGACAGGGTGTAAATTGGAAGAGAATAAATTAAATAATAACGAGTTAATAAAAGTAATAAGTGAACAGACTTCAGACAGTCAAAAACACAAGATTATGTATTCACCTTCACAGCTTGCCTATGTAGGTGATGCTGTGTACGAACTGCTGGTGAGAAGCCACGTAATTCAAAATCATGATATAAATGTTAACAAGATGCATAGGCTTTCAATAAGATTTGTTAAAGCAAATGCTCAGGCATATTTTGTCGATAAGCTTGAAGAAGAGCTAAGCGAGGAAGAAAAGAAAATAGTCAAAAGAGGCAGAAATGCCAAGATAACTTCTTCACCTAAAAATGCTGAACTGATGGACTACAGATACGCAACAGGTTTTGAAGCATTATTTGGATACCTGTATTTAAATAATGAAATCAAAAGACTTATGCAGCTGTTTAGCAGAGTTGTAGAAATACTTGATGAAAAGGATGAAAAAAAATGAGGATAATTGAGGGTAGAAATCCTGTTATTGAAGCATTGCGAAGCGACGCGAAGATAGATACTATTTTAGTCAGCAGGGAAGCTAATCAGGGTTCGTTGAACAAAATAATCGAGCTTGCCAAAGCTAAAAATGTCCGCATTAAAAACGTGGATAAGACAACTCTGGATAGGTTAAGTGAAAATAAAAGACATCAGGGTGTAATTGCCGAAGCAATGGAATATGAATACAAGGAAATTGGCGATATATTGGATTATGCAAAAAATAGAGGTGAAATGCCCTTCGTTATTATACTTGATGAAATAACTGATGTGCACAATTTAGGAGCGATAATCCGTTCTGCAGAATGTCTTGGAGCCCATGGCGTGATTATTCCCAAAAGAAGAGCAGCCCAGGTTAATGGTGTTGTTGCAAAGTCATCTGCCGGAGCTGTTGAATACCTTCCGGTTGTCAGGGTTACGAACATTAGTCAAGCAATTGAAGAATTGAAGGAAAAAGGCTTGTGGATATACGGAGCGGACATGGGCGGAAAAAATGTCAATGAGGAAAAATTTGATGTTCCCATGGCTCTTGTTATTGGAAGTGAAGGATCCGGTATAGGAAGACTTGTAAAGGAAAAATGCGATAATCTTGTTAAAATCCCCATGAAAGGTAATGTAGGCTCTTTGAATGCATCCTGCGCCGCATCGATAATCATATACGAAATAATGAAGCAAAGGGGCATTTGAAATGCCCAGAACTAAGAAGGAATATCTGTTCATAGATGGATACAATATAATTAATCAATGGAATTACTATAGGGATGTATCCAAAAATATTGAAAACAGCCGTAATAAGCTTATTGAACTTTTAATTGAATACCAGGCATACAGGGGAATTAATGTAATTGTTGTTTTTGATGCTCACCTTGTAAAAGGGAGCGTTGAAAAAAAAGAAACAATTGCCGGCATTGAAGTTGTTTATACCAAGGAACATGAAACTGCCGACAGTTACATCGAAAAACAATTGGACAAGATAGGAAGATATGAGCTTGTGCAGGTTGCTACCTCCGACAGCGCCATACAGCAAATTGTAATATCCAGGGGAGGAACAAGGATATCCGCACAAGAAATGCTATTGGAGCTTGAGAATACAAAAAAAGATATCCGGACAAAAACTGACAAGTTTCGACAAAAGGGTACAAATATAGACCAAGTATTGGACCAGGAAACCTTAAATAAGCTTGAAAAAATTCGTAGAAATATTTAGTACCTTGACATTAATTGTAAACATTAATATAATTTTCTTATGTATTATTTATAGTAAGAAAATTTTATGTTACCGGAGATGCCGATGATAGGTTCTATAAGTATATATAACAGCTTAAATTTTTATAAACAGGAATATGATACCTTTTCTGACGAAGAGCTCATTAAAAAAATAAGAGATGGAAATGAACATGCGGAAAGATGCTTGTATAAAAGGTATATTTATATTATAAAAAGAATTTCCAGCTCTTTTTTTATAATAGGAGGAAGCATTGATGATTTGCTTCAGGAAGCCATGATTGGACTCATTAAGGCAGTTAACAGTTTTGATGAAGATCATGAAACCAGTTTCAGAACCTATGCTGAGGTCTGTATCAGGCGGCAGATTATTTCTGCCATAAGGAAAACAAAGCCATATGAAGTATTGAACATGAGTACATGTTTATATGACCCTGCAAATGAGAGCCAGGAGATGTCTATTTTAGATGAGTATGCGGATTTAGACAGTCTTAATCCGGAAAACTTGTTTATTTGTAAAGAAGAAAAAATGCAATACTATGCTAAAGCTGCTGAATTATTAAGCAGCTATGAAAGGGCTGTCCTGACTGAATATGGCAAGGGTAAGTCCTACGAAGAAATTTCACAGGAACTTAATAAAAGTATTAAATCCGTTGACAATGCTCTTCAAAGAGTTAAAAAGAAAATAGAAAGCAACAAAGAAAAATTATTGGGCTGAAAGAACGGCTAAATGTGTTTATTTAGCTGCTTTTAAAATTATTTATCTTTTATTTTGCACTTAATAGATGTTTTTAATAATTTTTCTATTGATTTATTTAATTTTTGTTGGTATAATTTACATTGACAAATTTACACGAGACATAATGCTTGCGTAGCTCAGGAGGTAGAGCACTTCATTGGTAATGAAGAGGTCAGCAGTTCGAGTCTGCTCGTAAGCTCCAAACTATAAAATATAATAAATTCTCAGGAGGAGATTAAAATGGCAAAAGCAAAATATGAAAGAAGCAAGCCGCACGTTAACATAGGAACAATCGGCCACGTTGACCATGGCAAGACTACTTTAACAGCCGCAATTACAAAAACACTTCACGATAGATATGGCACAGGAGAATCTGTAGCATTTGACCATATCGACAAGGCGCCGGAAGAAAGAGAAAGAGGAATTACAATTTCAACTTCCCACGTTGAATATGAAACTCCTAACAGACACTACGCACACGTTGACTGCCCGGGGCATGCTGACTATGTAAAGAACATGATTACAGGTGCAGCTCAGATGGACGGAGGAATTTTGGTTGTATCTGCTGCTGACGGTC
>DHUT01000086.1 GCA_002409285.1 Firmicutes bacterium UBA5227
ATGATGTTTCTCTGATAAATTGTTCAAATTCAGGAACATTTGTTTCATTAGAAGCAAATGCTATTATAAATGGCTTATCAGCATAAACAATGCCCACATCGTGAGTAATTCCATCGTCTTCACCTGTCTTATGAGCTATTTTAGCATCCGGTAAATTGCCTGGGATTTTATGGTTAATTTGTTGCTCTAACAATATGTCTTCCATTTCTTTTGATATTTTTTCATTTACAAATATTCTGTTATATATTTGCTCTAATAAGGTACCTGCTTCCTTTGGAGTAAACACATTTTCTTTGCCCTGCTCTGCGGCTTTGCTGTCAAATAACAACCTGTTGAGTTTTGTTTTTACTAAACCCATTTCATTAAATTTCCTGTTTAAATCTTCTATCGAAAAATAGTTTATTAAAACATTTGTAGCTGTATTATCACTTATTGCTATCATCAGTCTGCATAGTGTCTTTATATCCACATATGGTTCGTTTGTAAAAAGGTTAAGTGCGCCGCAGCTTGGAACCTTGTCAGTATGATTAACTTTAATTAATTCTGATAAATCTGTACTGCCGACAGCTGAATCTCGGAACACTGCAGCTAATATGGGTAATTTTATTATACTTGCAGACATAAATTCTTCATTTTCATTAAATGCAATCTCCTCGTCTGTTACAAGGTTCTTATAATAAAATCCAATCTTTCCTTCTGTTTGTTTAAGTTTCTCAATAATATCCTTCATTACCTGTCCTCCTCTTTATTTTGATGTAGATAAGCTGTTTAAATCTTATAGCCCTGTCTAAATTATCATAAATTACTTTCCCAAACACCTCATACGACTCTTCCAAATCATGATTACTTCTATTATGTTAGAACTTTAATTTATTTTTAAAACCCTAAAAAACGCTGTGGTCTCCACAGCGTTAAACAAATAAGAAGTAATACAGCACTTACTTTTCTCCATACGCTAAAGGTATGAGATCTTCATCCATAACTTTCCCGGCTGCAATTATATTTGTATCCCCTATGAGATAAAGTTTCTCAATCTGATTGCCGTTCTGCTCAATTTCAATAAACAGCTCTCCTCCCGGGACAATGATTCTTACCTCATTTCCTTTTAAATATCCTTTTTTGATCAATGCCACCGCAGTTGATGCAGAGCCGGTTCCACAGGCTAACGTAATATCCTCTACCCCTCTTTCATACGTCTTTACAATTGCGGTACTGTCATCAATAACCTCAAAAAGGTTAACATTTGCTCCCTTTGGAAATCCTTCATAATATCTTATCTTTCTGGCATTATCAAATATCTCATGATCATCAGAATGTTGTAAATCATATTTAACCACAGCATGCGGTAACCCCGGATTACCCAGCTCTATATATGAACATTCATATTTCACACCATCAACTTCAATATCATTATCAACATTAATTATTTCAGGACTATTCAGCAAAACTTTAACCATTCTCCCTTCAAGTACCTCTGAGCTGACAATTCCCGCACCTGTTTCAAATGTCATCTTCTTTCCGGCTATTTTGTTTATGTAAGCATAGCGAGAAATACATCTTGCACCATTCCCACACATCTCACCAATACTTCCATCCTGGTTGTAAAACCTCATTTTAAAATCCGCCGCACCGTCAGGAAAGTCAACAACCATAAATCCATCTGCTCCTATGGACATTTTTCTCCGGCATAGTTTTTTTGCAATTTCAGGAAATTTCTCAACAGGTATTTTCAACTCCATATTATTAATAATAATAAAATCATTGCCAACTCCCTGCATCTTAGTAAAATTCATGAACACATCTCCCCTATTTTTATTTTAACGATTCAGGAATCACTTCGTTTCCAATCATATAATCATAAGTTTGTCTATTGACTATTATTTCTGATTTACCTTCCTTAACAAGAACAATTGCCGGAAGAGGATTCTTATTGTAATTGCTTGCCATTGTATAACCATACGCTCCTGTGGAGAAAATGGCAAATATATCGCCTCTTTCAGGATGCGCAATTTTTGCATCTCTTATGAGTATATCTCCTGACTCACAGCATTTCCCGCATATTGTAACCACATCCGTCTTTGGTTCCTCTGCCTTGTTAGCAACTATACCTTCATATTTTGCCTGGTAAAGTGCTGGTCTTATGTTATCTGTCATTCCTCCGTCTACAGATACATATTTTCTTATTCCTTTAATGTCCTTGATAGTTCCTATGGTATAAAGGGTTATACCTGCCTCTCCTACAATGCTTCTGCCGGGTTCGATCACAATTTCCGGTCTCTTTATATTTAATTCTTTTGAAAATTCCTCTATTCTTTCCATCATTGGATCAAGGAAGTATGAATAGGATTTTTTTTCATCATCATCTGTATATCTTATACCAAAGCCACCGCCAATATTTAATTCCGGTGTAACATAATTATATTTTTCTTTCGTATCTTTTATAAGTTTTAGCGCTGTCTCCAGAGCCTTTAAATGAGAGTCATTGTTTTGAAGCTGCGAACCAACATGAAAATGGAATCCCATAAAATTTACATATTCCGAATTTATTGCCTGCTCTATTGCTGGGAATATTACTTCATCATCCAAAGGTATTCCAAATTTTGAATCTTTTTTACCTGTAACTATATAGTCGTGTGAATCGCTTTTAACGCCCGGAGTAATCCTGTAAAGGACGTTCATCTTTTTAGCTTTTTCATTGCATACTTTTTCTATAAGGCTTAATTCATCCAGACCATCAACTATTATACGTCCGATATTGTATTCAACTGCGAGTTCTAATTCTTCAACTGATTTATTATTCCCGTTAAATTCTATTCTTTCAGCAGGGAATCCAGCCTTGATAGCTGTGTATAATTCTCCTCCGGAAACAACATCCATGCACAAACCTTCTCTTTCTATGATTTTACACATTGAAAGAGTTAAAAATGCTTTAGATGCATAGGCAGCTCTCGTACTTTGGTATTTATTTAAAAATGTGTCTCTTATTTCCCTGCACTTCTCAACTATGGAGGTTTCGCTCATAACATACAGGGGTGTTCCATATTCTTTAGCTAATTCAGCTGTATTGCACCCGTCAAAATATAAGGTATTGTTTTTTATTTCTCTGTCCATATTTTCTCCTTTACAAATTCATACTTTGCATTTATTATTAGTCAAAGTATATAGCTATAATTATCGTTGCAATTATTATGCCAAATAAGCCGAATTGAAAAATAAAAATTAAATTCTCTTTGTTTAATATATTTATACAAGGATTTGAAACTGGCATAAATATTGCATGTAATATTATGATATATTGATGCCATTTTTAATTACTCCAATATTTATTTTGAGGATGGCAGCATCTATTTATTTGAAAACATTTTCGCATTAACTC
>DHUT01000060.1:0-49147 GCA_002409285.1 Firmicutes bacterium UBA5227
AACTTGTAAACTCACGCTAGATAAGGAATTAGCACTAACCAGTTCTATCGCAGTAACAAGTTTAGGAATGTAAGACATTGCAGCAGGTTCAAAAAATACATCCATTAATGATAGAATAAATCTTATGGCATATATAACATACAAAGATATTCCAATATTTTTATAAATAATAAATAAAATAAACAAAGCTAAACTACTAAACAAATCACTTATTATCATAATTTTTTTTCTGTCAAATTTATCAATTAAAAAGCCTCCAATAACTATATGACACCTTACAATTAGATTTAAGGATAGCAAAAAATAATATCAGTCCGACAAAACCTATGTTTCGTGCTATATTTGTCGAAAATAGGCGAACGAAATAAGTGGGCTTTACCCTTTGTTTATGCTAATCTAAAAATAGGTCAACTGGCTCATCGAAAAATAGGTCAATATCAGTATAATTAAAATGAGATGGAAAAGCAAACAAATACAATTAATTAATGGTAGGAAATAAGTATCTCATCTAATATAAAAAGGTTAGCCAGAAATAGGCCGCCCTGTGAATCTCCAGGAGGGCGTAGCCCGAGTGGAGATTACCAGGGCGGCGTAATATGTACAACATGTTTATATATATTTAATAGCACACTTAAAACAATGATCTAATTTTAATAAGTTACCTATGTATGTTAATGGCTCTCATTATCAGACGATTGGCTCTGGATAACGGATTAAATGGTTCTATATTAGAAGAACAGGTGGCTCCGCCACTTCGGAATATTCAAGTGCACAATTTCAGCGGAATTGATGCTCATTTAGAACGGTTGATATGCTCAATTTCGTGCGGCATATTCAGACCACCGTTTTAATTATTACTTTTTAACATATTTCGAGGTCATAATATAATAAATCAATATTACAATTGCTATTAATTGTCCAAAGAATAAATAGGAATAGTCAAGCAATGCATGTATTAAAACAGGAACCCACAATGTTCCTGATTTTTCCTGGAGATAAATAAAAAATAATCCGGTTGTAATACCACCGCCAATTTCATTAATCATATTTTTTATGATAGACGAATTGTTCAGTACTGTCGGTAAAATTCCATGTGCCGCACCCCACAATATTCCACTGATAAGTACTGCCTTAACCTTTGATTTCCCTTTTAAACTGTTGTAGATATATCCCCTGAAAATAAATTCTTCGCCAAAAGAAACAAATATGAGATAAAAGAAAAATTTATAAACCCCGGAAATACTGTAATCATTGTGTAAAAAGAAAAAAATAATTAAAATTATTAAAAGAACTTTGATTACTGTACCGCTACAGTAATTTAACTTGAAGGCTTTTAAGTTTTTTATGTTAAGAATCATTATAATTGTAGGCAGCAAAAGCATTACTATATAATCATCTGCTAACTTAATCAGGATATTATCCCAGGTAACATCATTCACTTTAACCAACATATTATTACTATAAAAAACAAGGGATCGGAAGTAAAACCACAAAAGATAACCAATACCAACTATAACAGGAATTATACATGATTTGTCTTTTTTATACATAATCTGCTACCTTCCTATGACATTAAAATTATTCTTACACAAGTAGTAAAGTGTGACTTTCACAGTTAAAATTTTTTTATTTGCTGAATGTACTCTGTCAAATTAACGATTGCCTTGAAGAAACCGAAGTCTATATTGCCATAAATACTAAAATAGCTGAATTTATAATTAAAAATAAACAAACTGTACAATGCATGTCAGTCTGTCTATTTAACTGTCTAGGAAGTCACAATTTTTATCTTTCGTTTTATTATAACTATAAATTAAACATACAAAAACAACAGTTATTATTATTCCCTCTATCAAATTAGCAATAGCAGGAAAAAGATAATTCATATAGCCACTTTTTTCGGTAAAAAGTGCTGCAATTATTACATAAATCAGAGTTGAACAAAAAGAATACATTATAGCCTTAAAATATTTATTTTCTTTATAGGCATATATAAAACACATGGATAAGAAAAAAGTTTTATATACTACAGAAATTACTCTTTCCAAAATGTTAGCAGTCGAATTTAATAATATGTATTTATCATACATACCATCATTCTCAATGGTTTCATTGTCTTCTGCCAACATAGAGAATATATTTTTGCTACTTGAAATAAAAATGAAATAAGTTAAACATAGTACAAATATAAGCAATACGAAGATTATTATAAAATATTTTTTAAATGAAACAGACATATCTTCTTCCTTTCTCATATCATGGATTACATCTTCATAAAAAAGTTTCATCTAATTAGATTATATTTATCCGGATAAAATATTAAGTAACCTTCAGTTGTCTTTTTTAATATTACCTTCCATAATCCAGACTTTATTTCTCCACTGCCTTTTGATACTTTAGTCATCCGTATTGTTCCGTCTCCATATTTTTTCCTGAAATAATAATGATCAGTATCTTTGTATAGTTCCCATCCATCATTTTCACAAAATTTTTTTAGTTCTTTCCACTTTGGCATTCTATTAGATCTCCTATTTTATTTATATCATCTAAAACAAGAGCTTTAAATACATATGGGATATGTGTCTTTCTGTCCGGAGAAGAACTCCAGTAGCTAAATTCGTTATAAAAATCTTCTGAATATTCGAGGATTGACTTTGCAAGATTTAACTTCGCAGATTCTTCAGATTCAGCGTTTTCAACCAGGTCAATTTCATTAAGAGACAAAGTAACAGAGCCGTCTTCTTCAATAATTTTTTCAGCGGTAAATTTATATTCCACAAGCAACTCTTCTAAAAAATTAACATCCGATAACATCATGTAATCCCTCGTTCTCTTAAAAAACTGAGGCTTTTCACGAACCGCCTTATCTATTACAAGACTCCAATCTCTTCTTACATCTGTAGCATTCATTGTTATCATTTTTCTCAACTCCTTGTACTCCATTCTATCATATTATGTACATAGTGTTAATTATGTACATAATATGGAATTAAAAAGTTTTTATACTAAACATTATGAACTAATTTAAACATTTCATTACAAATGGATCCTTTAAAAAGTCAATCACATTGAGAACAAACCTCATCAGACAAAGTACAAGCAATTAATAGTGTTAATGTCTCTAAAGTTTTCTTTCGTTAATCTTCATTACCCGCATAAACCGTTTCCTGAAACAGACCGGTGCCGATAAGATGCTCGGCATATTCGAAATTTTCAAAATTAGGTACTATAGGTGTAACAGAAATATACCCTTGTTTTACAAAATAGATATCTGAATTTTCATCTATCTCACCTGAGCCTGCCAGACGAAGTTCATAGCTGCTTAACTTAGAGCTTATCTTTTTTTCGCTGAAGTAGAAAGGATATTGCCCGGTTCTCGACAGCTTTGCATAACTAACTCCCTTAAAGTCTTCTGTTGTGCAGGAAGGAATGTTAACATTCAGCACGTATTTGTTGTCCATTGCCGTGTAAATATAATGATTCAAAAAGTTGCCTAAATGGCAGCGGCATACATCAAAATTTTTTCCGTCCAGGGAAAGAGCAACGGAAGGTATTTTGTACTGGTATCCCTCTATGGCTCCTGCGACTGTACCGGAATACAGTATATCACCACCGTAATTAGTTCCGTTGTTTATTCCCGAAAGTATTAAATCAGGCTTTTCATCAAGGAGGTTATTCAAGGCAATACGAATGCAGTCCGCAGGCGTGCTTCCTATACTCCATGCCCCTGCAACATCAACAGGAAAATCAACCTTTTCCACCTTTATGGGGGAGTGTATTGTTATACCATGAGATACTGCACTTTTTTGGCTGTCGGGAGCAACAACATAAACCTCTCCCAAATCCCTTGCAATGTCAGCCAATATTTTTATTCCTTCTGCAAATATGCCATCATCGTTAGTTATTAAAATCTTAATCATCAAATACCTCATTCATTTTTTAATAAATAAATTGTATCATGAAACCACAGCTGTTGCAAATAAATATTAATCAGAACATAGGTACTCAATATGAATGCGTCAATAGATAGACCCATTAGTCACTCGTCAGGTGCAGGCAGTGAAAGAAATACGATCATATTATTTACTGTTCAAAAATTTCTATGATTGCCTCCCATAATGCAATTGCATTTTTTTCCTCTATTACTTTTATAATATCTTCTTCCGTGATGAGGTTTAACCCCTTACATTGAATAGAACAAATATATTTATTTTCTCCTTTTTCTATAAATGTGCTTAAATACTTGGATTCCTGCTGTTCATCATAATAAAAGTAAATGTCGTTATTTTTATAGTTAAAAACTATTTCTGCATTATCAATGATTTTACGTTCTTCTATAGTATATTGGTCATTATAAAAATAAAGATTCTTATCAACAAATGTATTAACTTGCAAACCTTCAACAGATATCTCTGCAACATCATCCAATGTTATTTTTCTCTTATATAGCTTGTTCAACTCATGTTCATCAACATATAAATCCGCAATGTTGCATTTCAAATCTTTACCTGTATATTTCTCATCAGATTGCTTCTCATATAGGTATAATGTATTAGGAATATGAAAAAATATAAATGAATCTTCATCACTTAATAAATCCTCAAGTTTTTCTCTGAACGGATAATTAAATTGTTCTTCCGCCTCTAATAAATTAAACCAAAAAATCTGTTCACTCAAATGATATTTCTTTCCGTTTTTCTCAACAACTTTACATGTTCCTATATCTAACCTTTCCTTCTTTATAATTTCGGAATAAGTCGTTGTTTGATCATCAGAATCTATTTTTGTAAGTTCATCCCTTTTGCACAGATTAATTATATAGTCGCCTAATGAATGGCTTACTTGTTCTATGGTTTCCAAAGACAGATTATCAACTGTATCATTTACAGTATGTATAACATCATTTTGATTCTCAGAATAAAGACATATGCCATTTTCAAAATTAATATGATCAGATGTGGAATATTCACCTGTAGTGGTGTCAATTGAAGATTCAACCAGCATAGCTTCAATTTCTTTAACTATATTATCATTAATTAATGTTGAATAATTATAGCCTACAACTGTTTTACTATCTTTCATACCTATGCAGTCTATATTTATATCAACCACTGAATCATAATTACTTTCTATATCTTTTGCTAATTTGCTGCTTCCGCCTAATCTTAATATTTCTTCTTCTAAATTAAAAAATGCTATAATTATATCTTTTTTCATTTCTTCTTTTTTTAAATTTTCAGATAAGTACCGGGTAATTTCCAATACAGTTGAAACACCTGACGCATTATCTAAAGCTCCGGCATACAAACTATTTTTATAGCTTCCAACATGGTCAAAGTGAGCACTTATAACTATAGCCTGGTTTTTAGGATTATTATTAGATTTTATAATTCCCACAACGTTATTTTCGTTTTTTTGCTGTATTTGTAAATCAATATTTATTGAAACATTTTTTCAGTTAACAATATTATCGTCTATTTATATTTTTTTGTAAATAAAAAAACCCTGGATTCAGGGTTTTTGAACTATTTTATATATTTGGCCACAATTTCATTTACATGCTTTCCGTCAGCTTTGCCCTTGACTTGCGGCATTATGAGAGCCATCAGCTTACCCAAATCTTTTTTGGTTTGAGCGCCTGTTTGTTCTATTGCTTTTTGAACAATGGAATCAAGCTCTTCATCTGACAGTTGAGGCGGTAAATATTCTAATAGTATTTTGATTTCTTGGTTGGTAAGATCTATAAGATCTTGTCGACTGCCTTTTTCAAAGTCAGGAATTGAATCTTTTTTCTGTTTAATCTGCTTAGCTATTATGTCAATTATATCGGCATCGCCAAGTTCAATTCTTTCATCAACTTCCCTTTGTTTAATAGCTGCTCTTACCATAGTAACAACATTTTTTTTGACTTTGTTCTTAGATTTCATGGATTCCTTCAGGTCTTCCATGAGTTTCTCTTTTAAAGGCATATGTTCACCTCTTATCTTGCTTTTTTATTTTTCTTTCTACGAGCCGCTTCAGCCTTCTTTTTACGCTTTACGCTTGGTTTTTCGTAGTGCTCTCTTTTTCTAACTTCTGACATAACACCTGTAAGTGCACACTGTCTTTTAAATCTTCTAAGAGCGTTATCGATGGACTCGTTTTCTCTAACTTTTACCTCTGTCATTTTTTGCTACCCTCCCCTCGTCTTCTACTACTGTATGTCCCAGACACCAGCGAGTTTGAAATAGCACTTATTTATTATATACTATAGAATAAGTAAATGCAAGAAAATTTATGATAAAGTTTCCGACAATTTTTTCCCACCGACTAAGTGGAAATGCAGATGTTTTACAGACTGACATCCGTCCTCTCCGCAATTGCTGATAACTCTGTATCCTGATTCTTTAATGCCTTCTTGCTCAGCAATAACTCTGACCGCCTCGAATATTTCAGCGACAATACTGCTGTTCTCATGATTTATATCATTAATGGATGTTATATGTGCCCTTGGTACAATTAAAATATGCACGGGAGCCTGTGGGTTTAAATCCCTGAAAGCTACTAAATTTTCAGTTTCATATACTAAGTCTGACGGAATTTCCTTGTTTGCTATTTGGCAAAATATACAGCTCAATTTTTTCACCTCTCCCCTTTTATATTAATAGTAGTATATTATTCGCCTAATAAATAATCGTTCCTCAGGTTCTTTATATGGGCGTTTACTATTCGATTTTTAATATTATTATCACTTTTTATCAAAACTTTCAAGTAGTTTGTTGTATATCCTTCGAATATATTTTCTTTTTTGAGCGTTTCAATCAGGACAGGCATATCTTTTCCAAGGAATTTATTCATGAATTCTTTTGACAGGTTATTCCCTAAATTGATAAGCTCCTTGCTTCTTAGAGATTTAACTGCTTCTTCAATCTGTTCGGGCATTTTCGCAGCCTTGGTTCCTTCTCTTACAGAATATTTAAACACATGAATTCTTGAAAATTCAATTGTTTTTACAAATTTAAGGGTTTCTTTAAATTCTTCCTCTGTTTCTCCCGGAAAGCCAACTATTATATCTGTGGTGATTCCTGCATTAGGCATATACTTTCTGATTGTTTCAACATTTTTATTATATTCTTCTGTTGTATATTTTCTGTTCATGCGCTTTAAGACGCTGTCACTTCCGCTTTGCAGCGACAAGTGAAAATGGTCACATACCTTGTTTAGCTTAGAATATCTTTCAATAAAGTCTTCGGTAATCAGCTTAGGTTCCAGAGAACCTAATCGTATTCTTTCAATTCCATCAATATTGTTAATATCTTCAATTAATCTGATTAATGCATCATCTTCATGGATATCTCTGCCATAGGATGAAATATGAATTCCGTTTAACACAATTTCCTTATATCCATTAGCCGCAACCTTTTTTATTTCTTCAACAATATCATTGTGATTTCTGCTTCTTATAGGACCTCTTACATACGGAATTATGCAGTAAGAGCAATATTGGCTGCATCCGTCCTGTATTTTTATGTTGGCACGGGTCTTGTCGTGAACGCTTGTTATTTTTAATTCCTCAAAACCCTCTCTGCCATAGAATTCTTCAATTTCAGGCTTAAACTCTATGTCGTGCAGCTTTTCTTTTATGAGTTTTCCTATAGTACCTTTATTCTTTGTCCCAATAATTATATCTACATTTGTTTCTTCGTTGAGCTTTTCGCCGTTAAGCTGTACACTGCAGCCCACTGCTACAACCAGTGCTTTTGGGTTGCTTCGCTTTGCCTTATTGATAAATTGTCTGGACTTTCTTTCGCTTTCCTTTGTTACGGCACAGGTATTTATTATATATATATCACTCTTTTCTCCCTGAGGAAGCACTTCAAAGCCTTCCTGTTCCAAAAGCTCTGTCATTGCTTCTGTTTCAAACTGATTGACCTTGCATCCCAGAGTCGTAAATGATACAGTGTATTTATTATTTATCTTTGTTTCCTGGTTCATTAATTCTCCTATAGCTTTTAATATACATGAATAATATCACAAAATCTTATTATTATCAAGACTTAGTTCCAGAATGCATTTTCAATATTATTAATTTCATGATTATCCGCAATAATTTCAATTACATCAAATTGACACGGAACATCATCTGAACCCATGCACATTAAATAATATTTGGCAGCAGTAATAATTCTTTTTTGCTTGGCAACGGTCACTGCTTCCCGGGGATAGCCGTGACCGGTATTTTTTCGACCCTTAACTTCAATAAAGTGAAGTCTTGATTCTTTTGATGCAATAATATCTATTTCGCCAAATCTGCATGAGAAGTTTTCTTCTACTATTTCATAGCCATTATCCAATAAATATTTTTTTGCAATTTTTTCATATTCAAAGCCTTTATTTTTATCGTACATAGCCTGCCAGCCCTTTGTAGTTCTTTATTTACAATAGTTTTGATTATTCCGTATTTATCGGCTTCCCTTGTCGTAAGGAATTCCTTCAGCCCTTGGAGCCTGAGAGTTCCTTGATGAAAATGTCAGTACTATTAATGTAGCTATATACGGAATCATTTTATATACTTCATTTGAAATCGGAAGGTCCTTAAGAAACGGTATTCCGGAATAAGCCGAGGCAAAAGTCTTCATTATTCCAAAGAAAAATGCGGCAAAAAATATTTTGTTTGTCCTCCATTGACCAAAAATCAGGACTGCCAGTGCCAAGAAGCCGTATCCCGCAACACCTGCATTAAAATTTGTGCTTGTGGGAACTACAAAGGTGAGTCCTCCAATTCCTCCAAGCACTCCGGATATAAATACTCCTGCATACCTTATGCGGTATACATTGATACCGACTGAATCCGCTGCCTGAGGATGCTCACCGCAGGCACGGAGCCTGAGCCCGAAGCGTGTGTGATTTATTACAATCCAAGATAAAAGTGCAATTCCCAGCCCAATATAAGTTGTTATATAACAATTCCTGAAAAGTATAGGTCCAATCACCGGTATATCCCCCAGAAACGGTACCTTGTTTATATAAAAAGTATCAGAAAACTGTATCTGCTGAACACCTTGAACCATCCTTGCAATATAAATTGCAAAAGCAGGCGCAAACATGTTCAGTGCCGTACCACTTATGGTTTGATCTGCATTAAGTTTAATAGATGCAAATGCATGGAAAAGCGAAAATATACCTCCAGCAAGTCCGGATATTAAAACAGCTAACAACAGCAGGCTCTGCCCACTCATAGTATCCTGAAAAACATTAATAAAAGAAATTCCGGCAAATGCCCCAACTATCATTATTCCCTCTAATGCAATATTAATTATACCGCTGCGTTCAGAAAACATTCCTCCCAGGGCAACTATTAATAGAGGAATAGCAAAATACATAGTTTGCTGTGCTATAAAATATACAGTATCCATTTATGATTCCCCCTTATTGCCGGTTTCCCCAGGATCTCTTCCCTGAAGCCTCCCGGCTAAAAATTTATTTATCAATTGTTTAAACAGTAGTGAAAATGCGCCGCAGTAAATTATAACCGCAATAATCATGTCTATTACTTCAGGCACAAAGTTATATAGCTGAATATTGAATCCCCCTACCGTAAGATGAGCTATAAACAATCCCGAAAATAATATTCCGATTGGATGAGACATTCCTAAAAGTGCAACCGAAATACCACTAAAGCCTTCCGGAGACAATATATCCAGCACCTGAAGATGCTTGCCTGAACCGGAAAGATATAAAAGTCCTCCTCCAAGACCAGATAGCGCACCGGCAATAACCATTGACAAAATTATGCTCTTTTTTTCATTTATGCCGGCATACCTGCTGGCATCCTTATTGCTTCCGCATGCTTTAAGCTCATATCCGAAAGTTGTTTTCTGCAGTATTATATATACTATAACAACCGCAAACAGAGCTATAATAATACCTATGTTCAGGTTTCCGGTATTAAATAACTTGTCAAGACCTGCCTTTGGAAGTATTGCACTTTGTGCCACAGGTTTTGACTGGTTCTTAAGAGCATCATATACTGTTTTTACTATTGTCATGTTTACCAGGTACATACCTATATAATTCATCATTATTGAAGTTATTACTTCATTCACATTGAAAAAAGCTTTTAATATTCCGGGACCGGCTCCCCATATGGCTCCTGCAATCATTGCTCCAAGAAGTGCAATCAGCCAGTGAATCCCTGGAGGGATAAATGTCCATTTTATTCCGATATAAATTGCAGCAAATGCCCCACAGGTAAATTGTCCTGAAGCACCTATGTTAAAAAGCCCGGTTTTAAACGCAAACCCTACGGATAATCCGGTCATAATGATGGGAGTAGCAAAGTATATAACCTGCCCGATTCCTCTGGCACCTTCTGTAAATCCGCCTGCCAGAATAGTTAAAAATGCAGGCCATGCTTCCCTTGAATTGCTTATAAACAGAATAATAAGTCCGAAGATTAACCCTGCAACTATTGCCATCAATGATGCAAGAACACTGCTAATGTTCTTTTGTTCAGACAATTTACTCTTTTTTCTCATAGCTTGTACCTCTCTTTGAGCCGGCCATATAAAGACCTAATTCATTTACTGTAACTTCCTTCGGATTCAAATCTCCCACAATTTCGCCTTCATAAATTACTAATATTCTGTCACTTATATTCATAACTTCATCCAGCTCCAATGAGATTAAAAGAACAGCTTTACCCTGGTCTCTTTGTGCTATAAGCTGCTTGTGAATGTATTCAGTAGCTCCCACATCCAGCCCTCTTGTCGGTTGAACTGCAACGACTATTTCATGACTTCTGTCGAGCTCCCGGGCAATTATCAGCTTTTGTTGGTTTCCGCCCGACATATTTCTGACTATGGATTCCTCATCTCTCGGACTTCTTATGTCATATTGTTTTATAAGTTTTCCTGCATACTTACTTACAGCATTAAACCTGATGAATCCATGATCCTGAAATTCCGGCTGATAATATGTCTGAAGTACGGCATTCTGCTTCAGGTCAAAATCTAAGATTAATCCGTGTTTATGCCTGTCTTCAGGTATATGTGCCATTCCTTCAACACATTTTTTTCTTATGGATTCCTTTGTAACATCCTTGCCATTTAAAAAAATGCTTCCTTCGTTAATAGGAATGAGACCGGTAATTCCATAGATTAGCTCTGATTGTCCATTTCCGTCAATTCCTGCGATGCAAACTATTTCACCCTTTCTTACTTTAAAGGATACATCATTTACTACATTTTTCCCGGAATTTTTTGATTTGACAGTAAGATTTTTAACTTCAAGTATGGTATCACCCTTTTCAACATCTTTCATTTCCAAATTAAAATTAATTTTACGTCCAACCATCATTTCTGACATCTGCTCTTTTGTCGTATTGCTTACATCTACAGTTCCTATACAATTACCCTTGCGCAATATTGTACAGCGGTCAGCCACTTCTTTTATTTCATTTAACTTGTGTGAAATGAAAATAATTGATTTTCCTTCACTGACCAGCTCCTTCATTATTTTCATTAATTCTTTAATTTCTTGTGGCGTCAGCACTGCAGTAGGCTCGTCAAAAATTAATATGTCGCTGTCCAGATACAGCATCTTAAGTATTTCTACTCTTTGCTGCATTCCAACCGTAATATCCGAGATATATGCATCGGGATCAATTCTTAATTTATAGCGTTCGCTAAGTTCCATAACTTTTTTTCTTGCCGCATCTTTTTTCAACAAACCCATTTTGACGGTTTCTCTGCCCAATATAATGCTTTCCAGTACTGTAAAATTATGAACTAATTTAAAATGCTGATGAACCATACCAATATTAAGATTATTAGCATCATTAGGGTTGTTGATTTGTACCTGTCTGCCATTAACTTGGATTTCACCCTTTTCCGCCTGATATAAGCCAAATAAAACACTCATTAAAGTAGATTTACCGGCTCCGTTTTCTCCAAGAAGAGCATGTATCTCTCCTTTTTTCACTTTAAGAGTTACATCGTCAAGCGCTTTAAAGTTACCAAAAATTTTGGTAATGTGGTTCATTTCAATTATGTACTCCATAACATACCACCTTGATAAATTTACGAATAAGGTTGCTTACAAGGCCTAAGCCCCAAAAGCAACCTTATTATAATATTTTTTATTATTTAATTACTTCTACATTTACCTTTTCAACAGGTATATCGGCTGCTGTAGCTTCTTCAGCCGGTTTTTCGGTTTCTTTAACAAACTTTTCCTTAACCATTGCATCATTTAAAATTTCAATGTCTTTTGAAACTATTTTTCCATAGATAGTATCATAGTCAGCTTGTGTGAATTTTTCAAATCTTGAGGTTGACATTGGCAGTTCAACTCCCTCATGAGATGCATCAAGTGAAACTGATTTTCCGCCTGGGAAATTTCCTGCATAATAATCTGCCAGTGCATCATAAACAGATTTTGAAAGATTTTTCATAGCTGATGTAATTACAGTAGCTGATTCTTCTGACTGATCCACATCAACTCCTATAGATTTTGCTCCTGCTGTTTCTGCAGCTTTCATAACTGAATTTCCAACAGCTCCGCCACAGCCGAATATAACTTCTGTGCCCTCATTGTACCAAGCGGAAGCTTTTGCCTGATTTTCAGGAGAAGCATCAAAGTTTCCTACATAAGTGTACTTAATTTGAATGTCATCGGATAATCCCATCTCTTTAGCTGCATAATCAGCACCCTGCACAAAGCCATAGCCAAAACGTTCAACCGGAGGAACGGCTATACCGCCCATGAATCCCAGTTTCGTGTATCCTTCTTTTACTATGCTGTAGCCTGCAAGAAATCCCGCCTGCTCTTCAGCATAAAATATAGAATAGGTATTAGGTGCTATGTCAATGTTATTGTCTCCCGCATGTGGTGCCCCGTCAAGGATAACAAAGTTAACTTCAGGATATTTTGTCTGAACTGTATAAATCGGAACTTCAAATAAAAATCCCGGGCATACAACTACTTTAGCTCCACCCTTTACAGCAAGATCAATTGAATTGATATAGGCAGAATCTGATTTTTCTGCGGGTTTATAATATTTGTATGTAATATTATTTTCTTTAGCATAAGCTTCAACGCCTTCCCATGCACCTTGATTAAAAGACTTGTCATCAATTGTTCCGACATCAGTGATAAGAGCCAGTTCATAAGTATCACTTTTGCCTGATGTGTCGGCAGGTGTTTCCGAACCAGGTGTTTCTGTATCAGTTCCCGGTTTCTGGTTATTGGAACATGCCGAAAATGCAAAAACCATTATCAGTGCAAGTGCCATAACCGCTACTTTTCTCCATGATTTCATAATGTATCTTCCTCCAAAATTTTTATTTTAATATATAAATTACCGCTTATCAGCGTCATTTATCATTTTAACAGCTGAGCTGGTTCCGATTCTAAAACATCCTTCGTTAATAAAGGCTTCCATTTCTCCTATTGTTTTTATACCACCGGAAGCTTTTATTTTAACATTTGCTCCGATATGCTGCTTAAATAGTCTGACATCCTCAATTGTTGCACCGCCTGTTCCAAATCCTGTTGAAGTCTTGATATAATCCGCACCCGCATCAGTAACCACACGGCACATTTCTATCTTTTCTTCTTCTGATAAATAGCATGTTTCAACAATAACCTTTAGTATCTTACTTCCTGTAATTTTCCTGATGGAAGCTATTTCTTCCTCCACCTTTTTATACTCCTTATTTTTAACATCTGAAATATTAACTACCATATCAATTTCACTTGCACCGTCCTTAATTGCCTGCTCACATTCTGTCAATTTTGCCTGTGTCACAGAATATCCCAACGGAAAGCCAATAACGGTACAAATATTTACTTTATTTCCATAAGTGTCATGAACCTTTTTTACATAACAAGGCGGAATACAAACAGATGCCGTCTTATATTCAATAGATTCATTACATAAAATCTTTATGTCCTCCCATGTTGCAAAAGGCTTAAGCAAAGTATGATCCACAAATTTTAAAATTTCAAGACTATCCATATATACTCCTTTTCCTGTATCCCTTATATTTATAAGTTTAGCACAAAAAAATACATCCGTCAATTACAACTGTTTGAATTGTTTGAATTAACTGATGTATGTCGAAAAAATCCGCTGTCATTCTGAAGCATAGCTGAAGAGCCTTAGCTGCTCTTGTCTGTTCATTATTTTTTTAAGAAATGTTTTTCTATGTATTTCGCAAGGTCCATATTCAAGAAGTGCATTAATATGCTCTTTCGTTCCGTAGCCTTTGTTTTTTGCAAATTTATATTCAGGATAAAGTTTATCTATTTCATCCATCTGCCTGTCTCTTGTAACCTTGGCAATAATTGATGCTGCAGCTATGCCATGACACTTTGCATCACCCTTTATAATATTAAGCTGTGGTATTTCAACATCTAATTTTTCGGCATCTATAAGCAGGTAGTCAGGAGTTACCTTATTTCCGTCAGTGTCTCTTAGGTTTTCAACAGCCTGAATCATAGCTAACTTCGTAGCTCTTTTTATATTAATGCTGTCTACTGTTTTGCAATCCATCTCACCGATTCCCACCGCAACCGCTGTTTCTTTTATAATATCAAATAGTTTCTCTCTTTTTTTTGGCGTAAGCTGTTTTGAATCCTTAACACCCTCTATAAGAATACCCGGGGGCATAACTACGGCACATGCTACCACACTGCCTGCAAGGCAACCCCTTCCAACTTCGTCAATGCAAGCCAGGTACTTATAACCCTTGTCCCAAAGCTCCTGTTCAATCTCAAGCATAAAACCACCTCATCTGTCACTGATATTGTCAGCCTATTGTTCCTCGGGTTTTTCCAAAGTAATTAAACCTAATTTACCGCTTCTGTAATCATTTAACAATAAGTTTGCAACCCTCAGGTAATCTATCTCTGTTCTATTTATTATGAAGCCCTTTTTAAAGGCTATGTTATCCAATATATCTAATGGCTTTTCCCCTTTTTCTATTTGGTATTTTTCCAAAATAGCATCAGTCTTATTTAATTCTTCCATTTTTTCAACAAATTTCAAAGCTATTTCTTCCAACACCAAGACTTCATCCTTTATTGCTCCTGTAAACGCCAGGTGCAGTGCACCTTGTTCGTCATCAAATTTCGGCCACAATATTCCCGGAGTATCCAGGAGGTCGATGTTCCCTGTCAGATGAATCCACTGTTTGCCTTTTGTTACACCGGGCATATTTCCGGTCTTGGCACTTTTTCTTCTGGCAAGTGAATTAATAAGTGTTGATTTTCCTACATTAGGTATTCCCACAATCATTGCTTTAATTGTTTTGTTCTGTATTCCCTTTTTTCTGTATCTTTCCGTTATTTCTTTAGAAGCATCCGCAATTGCATTTTCCAGCTTTCTAAGCTCTTTGTTGTTTGTTGAATTGTACAAAACCACTGACCATCCCATGCTCCTGTAATATTCTTCCCAGACCTTATTTAAATTCGGGTCTGCAAGATCATATTTATTCAGAACTATCAGTCTTTTTTTATCCCTGAACAGTTGGTCAAAATCGGGATTTTTGCTGGCTATGGGAATCCTTGCATCAATTACTTCAATAACAATATTGACCAGTTTTAAATTTTCCTGAAGCAGGTCTTTTGTTTTTTTCATATGTCCCGGATACCAGTTAATATTCATGTTATACCTCGAAATGTTTCCTTTTTATTAAAATTGAGGGACCCAGCCCTCAATTTTGTCGTTTTATTAATAATTCTTTAATTCTTTAACTTTTGTAGCTTTACCTGTTCGTTCTCTTAAGTAGAACAATTTGGCACGTCTTACTTTACCTCTTCTTGTTACCTCGATTTTTTCAATCTTTGGTGAATGTACAGGGAATGTTCTTTCAACTCCAACTCCGTAGGAAATTTTTCTTACTGTGAATGTTTCTCTGTTGCTTTCGCCCTGTCTCTTTATAACGATACCTTCAAATACCTGAATTCTTTCTCTGTTTCCTTCTTTGATTCTAACATGTACTTTTACTGTATCTCCAACGTTAAAAGGTGTTAATTCACTTTTAAGCTGTTCATTTTCATATGATTTAATCAAGTCCATTTTTAAACCTCCCTTCGACTGTCATCAGTGCCCTATTAGGCACCTTCTAACCTTATTCGTATATTTTTGATAATCTGTTGTATTCTTCAATAATACTGCTATCCTTAATCATGTCAGGACGTCTTTTCAAAGTAACCTCAATTGCCTTGAACCGCCGCCACTCTTCAATTCTCTTGTGATGACCGGATAACAATATTTCCGGGACTTCCAGTCCCAAGTAGCTTTCAGGTCTTGTGTATTGAGGATACTCAAGCAAACAATCACTATGAGATTCTTCCACAGTGGATTCATCAGAACCGAGTGCTCCCGGAATAAGTCTTCCAACTGCATCTACAATCATGAGAACCGGTAGTTCTCCGTTTGTTAATACATAGTCTCCCATAGATATTTCTTCATCGACGTACTTGTCGATAATTCTTTGGTCTATGCCCTCGTAATGCCCGGCAATAAGCACAATATGTTCTCTTTCAGAAAGCTCTTTTGCTTTTTTTTGATTAAATAAATTTCCTTTCGGTGATAAATAAATAGTATATGAATTTTGCTTTTTTACAGCATCTAAAGCTTTAAACATGGGTTCAGGCTTTAAAAGCATTCCCGGACCGCCTCCGTACGGATAATCATCAACTTTTTTATGTTTGTCTTCGGAATAATCCCTCAGGTTTACATAACCAACCTCAAATATGCCCTTTTCAACGGCTCTGCCGATTATGCCGCTACCGGTATAAACATCAATAAGCTCCGGAAATAATGTAACAATATCAAATCTCATTCCAGCAGCCCCTCAATTACATTTATAACCATTTTCTTTTCTTCAAGGTTTACTTCTTTGACAACATTTTTGACAGCAGGTATTAAAAAAGATTTGTCTTTGTTGACTACTTCGTAAACATCATTAGCACCGGTCTGATGAACAACATCAATTTTTCCCAGATATTCTCCTTCAGCAGAATAAACTTCCATCCCTTCTAAATCAAATACATAGTATGAATCCTCAGGAAGTTCTCTAAGCTGGTCTTCCAATATTGAAATGAATGTGTTTTTAAAAGATTCTGCGGTATTCATATCATTGATGTTTTCAAGCTGAATGTAAACCATGCCTTTTCTGTACCACACATCAATGATTTTACGTCTTGCATTATCTTTCTCTGTATAAACATACTCAAGCTCTTGGAATCTTTCTTCATCGTCGGTCAGCGGCATACATTTGACGCATCCCTTGACACCATGTGTATTTACTATTTTCCCAACCTTTATATATTCTTTCATTTAAACCTCTGAACCTCTGTCCTGCAGCTATTTATTGAATAATTTCAACAATAACTCTTTTATTTTCCTTGGTGGCAGCAGCTTTTACCACAGTCCTTATTGCTTTTGCTATTCTGCCCTGTTTGCCGATGACCTTACCCATATCATCAGGAGCAACCTTTAATTCTATTATCAGCGATTGACTGCCTTCAACTTCATTGACTGTTACAAGTTCCGGATTATCTACCAGTGATTTTGCTATATATTCTACTAATTCACCCATACAATCACCTCTTATTTATTTTCATCTCTTTTTTCATAAATACCATTGGCTTTAAACAGCATATTTACTGTATCACTGGGTTTTGCTCCATTATTAAGCCATTTTATTGCACTTTCATCATTTATCTTTATTTCTTTTGGTTCAGAAATTGGGTTGTAGTATCCTATTTCTTCAATAAAACGTCCATCTCTCGGTGAACGAGAATCCGCCACAACAATTCTGTAAAAAGGCTTTTTCTTTGAGCCTATTCTTTTTAATCTGATTTTAACTGACATGTTGTCACCTCCTTGTGAAAAATATATATGAAAAAGGAAAATCCTTAATCTGACGATAACTGATAAATAGGGCTTAAGCCCATTGTCATCCTTAAAGAGCCTCAAAATATTTAAAGTTGAGAAATATTCGGTTATGCTTCAGAATGACTATATTAAGCTGTTTAAAAACCAAGTCTTCCCATTCCAGGAAAACCGCCTTTTTTCTTGCCAGTTCCCATTGCCGAGAATTTTTTCATCATTTTCTTCATTTCATCATATTGCTTTAGCAGCTGATTTACCCTTTGAACTGAAGTTCCGCTTCCTGCGGCAATTCTTTTTCTTCTGCTTCCGTTAATTATTGACGGATTCATTCTTTCTTTTTTTGTCATTGACTGAATTATGGCTTCGGTATAAACAAGTTCTTTTTCATCAACCTTAAGACCTTTAAGCTTTTTGTTGTCACCCATTCCGGGGATAGCACTAATCAGCTCATCCAATGGTCCCATGTTCTTCATCTGCTGAAGCTGGACCATAAAATCCTCAAGATTAAAATCCTGTGTCTTTAACTTTTTCTGAAGCTCAAACGCCTGCTTTTCATCAAATGCATTTTGTGCTTTTTCAATTATTGAAAGCACATCACCCATTCCCAGTATTCTGGATGCCATACGATCCGGATGGAACACTTCAAGCTGATCCATTTTTTCGCCAACCGACAGGAATTTAATAGGCTTATCCACAACATTTCTTATGGAAAGTGCAGCTCCGCCTCTGGCGTCACCATCAACCTTTGTCAGAATTACCCCTGTAATGTCAAGATACTGATTAAAAGTTTCAGCAACCTTTACCGCATCCTGCCCTGTCATTGCATCCAGAACCAGAAGGATTTCATCTGGATTAACAGTTTCTTTTATTTGAACAAGCTCATTCATCAGTTCTTCATCTATATGAAGCCTTCCTGCAGTATCAATTATCACATAATCGTGCCCGTGCTTCATGGCATGTTTCATGGCTTCTTTTACTATGGTTACCGGATTTGTTTTATCTCCCATTTCAAAAACGGGAACTCCCACACTTTCACCCACAACCTGAAGCTGCTTGATTGCTGCGGGTCTGTATATGTCACAGGCCACAAGTAAAGGTCTTTTTCCATCCTTCTTAAGCCTGTAAGCAAGTTTTCCTGTTGCGGTTGTCTTACCTGCGCCCTGAAGACCGCTCATCATGTAGTATGTTATGTCATTTGAATTGATTTTAAGCTTGCTTTCACCCTGACCCATTATTTTAACAAGCTCTTCATGAACTATTTTGACGACCTGCTGCCCCGGTGTCAGACTTTCCATTACTTCAGCGCCTAAGGATCTTTCTTTTACGTTGTTAATAAATGTTTTAACAACCTTGTAGTTAACATCCGCTTCCAGAAGCGACAGCTTAACTTCTTTCATTGCCAGGTCAATATCTTTTTCTGTAAGTTTGCCCTTGCCTTTCAGCTTTTGTAATGCACTTTGAAGTTTATCAGATAAATTATCAAACATTTAGCTACCCTTCATTAATTATTTTGACAGCCTCAGCTTTTATTTGCTCCACTGCACCTTTATATTTTTCATCATCAATGCACGAAGCAAGCTTCACAATATTCTCTGCTGCTTTCAAGTGTTTTTCATATTTTTCATGAAGCTTCATTTTGTCTTCATAGTCTGTCAAGCTTTTTTCAGCTCTCTTAAGGGCATCATACACGCCCTGCCTGCTTATATTCATTTCTTCCGCAATTTCCGACAGGCTGTAATCAAGATTATAATACATATCGATTATGTTTGCTTGATTATCTTTCAGTAAATCACCATAGTAGTCATACAGGATGCCATATATAAATTTTTTCTCAGACATATTGTACCTCTGTAAAGTATTTAGCTTGACAGTGAATTTTACCGCATTAACAAGCTCTTGTCAATAGTTTTTTTTTATTGAATTAATTTCGATGTAAAATTCAACTGTATGGACAAAGTCCAAATTATATTTTTTCACTGTTTGAAGAGTCAATTTCTTCTTGATAAGTATTTTACCCCCAGGATGTAATAGCCTGGGGGTTCTTAGTCTTATTCAAATATGGCGTTTACGAAGTCTGTGGCGTTGAAATCCTGAAGGTCATCGATTTTTTCCCCTACACCCACATACTTAATTGGGATTTTCAATTCATTTACAATGGGGAATGCAATTCCTCCCTTTGCGGTACCGTCAAGCTTGGTTAGAATCAATCCGTTTATTTTGCAGGTTTCTGAGAATAATTTTGCCTGAATGATTCCGTTCTGCCCGGTTGTAGCGTCTATAACAAGATATACGTCTATTTTTGCATCGGAAAATTCCCTGTCCACTATTTTAAATATTTTGCTCAGCTCATTCATTAAGTTTTTCTTGTTGTGAAGCCTTCCGGCGGTATCACAAATCAATATGTCGGTTTTTCTTGCCTTCGCTGCCTGTATGGCATCATAGACTACGGCTCCGGGATCAGAGCCCTGCTCTGATGCAACTATATCAACCCCCGCTCTCGTGCACCATTCTTTAAGCTGCTCGACGGCTGCTGCCCTGAATGTATCTGCCGCTGCAACAATTACACTGTTTCCTGCTGATTTAAGTCTGTAGGCAATCTTGCCTATGGATGTGGTCTTGCCCACACCGTTGACTCCCACGATAAGGACTACTCTCTGCTGATTCTCTGATTCTTCCTTATCCTCATATTCTTCAAGCATATTTATCAGGTATTCTTTTATAACATCTTTTATTTCGGAAGTATCTTCAAGCTTTCTTTTCTTTGTTTCTTCCTTGATGTAATCTATAATATCCATGGTTGTTTCCATACCCATGTCTGAGGTTATTAATATTTCCTCTAACTCCTCCAGAAAATCATCATCTATTTTTTTATGCTTAAAGACTATGTTTTCAATCTGTTCTGTTAAATTTTTCTTTGTTTTAGATAAGCCTTCCTTTAATTTAGCGAAAAAGCCCATTTTTTCATTATCCATATTTCCTCCTATTGTTCAAGTGCATCCGACAGTTTCATAGATACCAGCTTTGTAACTCCCTTTTCTTCCATTGTAGCGCCATACATGGTGTCAGCACATTCCATTGTTCCCTTTCTGTGTGTTATTACAATAAATTGTGTCTCTTTGGAAAATTCCTTCAAATATTGGGCAAAACGGCTTATATTTGCGTCATCCAGCGCAGCTTCGATTTCATCGAGTACACATACGGGTGTCGGCTTTGTTTTCAGTATGGCAAACAGCAGCGCAATTGCGGTAAGAGCCTTTTCTCCTCCCGACAAAAGTGATATTTTGCTTAGTTTTTTCCCCGGAGGCTGTACAGTAATTTCAATATTCGAGTTTAATGCATCCGTTTCATCTTCAAGATATACATCTCCGGTTCCACCGTTGAACAGCTTTTTAAAAACTTCATTGAATTTTACTCTTATTTTTGCAAATTCTTCGACAAACTGGTCTCTCATCTGTGCCTCAAGCTCCCTTATAACTTCTTTGAGCTGTTCCTTTGCATCAATTAAGTCTTTTTGCTGCTTATTTAGGAATTCGTATCTTTGCCTTACTTCCTCATATTCTTCAATAGAATTTAGATTAATATTTCCCAATTCTTTAATAGATTTCTTCAGTCCATTCACTTCATTGTACAGCCTGGTTTGACTTATGCTGTCATCCTTATATTTTAAAGCCATCGCATAATTCAGTTCATATTCTTCCCAAAGTTTTGAAGAAACTTCTTCGATTTTGGAATTTTCCCTTTCAATTCTCACATTCATTTTATTTTCATCATCAAGAATGTCAGTTATTGATTTGTTAGCATCATTTATTTTATTCTGATATTCATAAATTTCATTTTGAATTGCATTTAGGCTTTCCTTTTCTTTCAGATATTTTTCATTGATATCCTTAATTTCCTCTGAAAGCATTTCTGCATTTCTGCCATATTTTTCAATTATTTCTTCTGCTGATTTTATTTCAGTATCTATATTATTTAAGTTTTCTTCCTTTAATAGTTTTGAACTTTCATTTCTTTGAATTTCTTCTTTAATATTTTTTATTTTTTCTTCTATAACCTTAACTTCCTGCGTAGTTTGCGCAATTATCTCTCTTTGTTTTAAAATATAGTTGTTATATTCTTCGTACTTGCTTCTGTTTGATTCGTTTTGGGTTATAATCTCCTGAATGTTCTGCTCTTTTTCTTCAATTAGCTTTTTATACTCCTCCGTCTGAGCAATTATATCCGCCAGGCTTTTTTCATAGCCTGTTTTTTCTTCCTTTATATACTGCATTTCTTCAGAATATTTTTTTATTACTGCAGATGTCTTTTCCGACTGTTCTCTCAGCATATTAATTTTTGAATCATTCATACCAAAAAGATTACTTTTTTCATTAATTTCATTTTTTGCTGCTGCTATTGCCTGGCTGTAATTGCTTATATGGAATAAAATTTCGTTTAACAAATTTTTTTTATCATTCAGGTGCTTCGAAGATTCTTCAACATATTGCTTTAATTCTTCAATTTCTCTTTTTCTGCCTAAAAGGTTCTGATTGCTGCTGATATGTCCGCCTGTTACCGACCCTCCTGCATTTATCACATCCCCTTGCAGTGAAACTATCTTCATTGAATTTCCAAGGCGTTTTGAAATTCTAAAACCATTGTTCAAATTATCAACTATTATTATCCTGCCCAGCAAGTGCTTAATTACCTTTTCAAATCCGAGACTTGTATCTATCAACTTGTCCGCTGTGTTTATGACACTGGAATCCTTCATAACCTCCTGCTCTGTCCTGCTGAGGCTTCTTTCCTGAAGCATGTTGATCGGAAGAAATGTAATTCTTCCTATTTTATTTCTTTTCAGATATTCAATTATATTTTCAGCTTCCACATCTGTGTTTACAATAATATTTTGAATTGCAGACCCCAGAGCCACTTCAATAGCTGTTTCATATTTTTTTTCTGTTTTTATTATATCTGCAACAGTTCCAAGTATGGAGTCCCTAAGCACAGGTTCCTTCTCCTTGTTGTTCATGACTGTCTTGATACTCTTGTAATACCCGTCATAATAAGCTTCCATATTGGACAGAATATTTATTTTCGACTTTGAACTGCTTAGGTTTTCGCTTAATTGCCTTATTTCATTGTCTGCTACATCCTTTTGTTTTTCTGCCAACCTCAATTTTTCTGTCAGATTTTCAGTCTCATTCCTTTTTTCTGACAGCTCTGCGGTTATTTTGACTTGTTGTTCTTCAAGCACGCTTATAACTTCAAGCTTGTTTTGTCTTTCAGTCTCTTCAGAAGCAATTTCTGAGCTTAAATTCTCAATTCTTTCATTATCGTTTTCTATGAAGGATTGAATTGTGCTTTTCTGGCTGTTTTGCCTGTTAATATCTTTATGAAGCTCAAAAAGCTGATTTTTTTGGTCTTCAATATTTTGCACTATATTATCTATTACATTTTTATAGGATTTGATATCATCGTTCATAGAATTAAATTTTTCCAAATCCTCGCCAAGTCTTTCTTCAAGTTGTTTTTTTTCGTTAATAAGCTTGTTGATATTTTCTTCAAGCTCATTGTTCCTGTTTTCAATGTCAGTTATTTCTCTCTTTACATTATCAATATTGCTGGTGTATAAAAGCTTTTTCTCCCTGTGAACCTGACACAGACTCTGGCTGCTTTCATATTCTTTGTTCCTGGAATCTCTTGCTGCTTCAAGCTCCTTTATTTCCTGCTGCATTTCATTGATTTGTTCTTTTTGGGAAGAAATTGATTCCGAAAGAAAATCTCTCCTTTTTTGCAGTTTAATTTTCTGATCTAATGCAATGTTTCTCTGATTTTCCAACGCTACTTTTTGTTCATTATGCTTTTCGTATTCATGAACCAGGTAATTCAGTTCATATTGCTTTAAATTTTCTTTTACTTCAATATATTTTCTGGCTTTCAGGCTTTGCTCAGAAAGAGGTGTGATTCGTTCCTCAAGCTCATGGACTATGTCTTCCACTCTGCTAAGGTTGTCCGAGGTCTTTTCAAGTTTTCTTTCAGATTCTTCCTTTCTTGCCTTGTACTTTACTATTCCCGAGGCTTCCTCAAAAACCTTTCTCCTTGTTTCGGAATTTGGACTTAATACCTCTTCAACACGACCTTGTCCTATAAATGAATATCCTTCACTGCCTATACCTGTGTCCATAAACAGTTCTCTAATATCTCTAAGCCTGCATTGCTGTTTGTTTATGTAATATTCACTTTCTCCGGTTTTATATAGCTTCCTCCTGATACTTACTTCCTTGTATTCAATGGGAATGCCTCCCGATTCATTGTCAAAAATTAGATTGACCTCAGCATATCCAAGGGGTGGTCTTTTTTCTGTGCCTGCAAATATAACATCATCCATTTTCCCGCCTCGGAGAGATTTTGCACTTTGCTCTCCCAGAACCCACTTAATGGCATCAGATATATTGCTTTTTCCGCTTCCATTTGGTCCCACCACTGCTGTAATACCATTTTCAACAATAATTTCAGTTTTTTCCGCAAAAGACTTAAAGCCGTTTATATATACTTTTTTTAGATACATTGTTCCCCCCGCTTAAATTGCAAATAGTTATTATATATTTCATATTTATTAAAGCTTCCCAATTTATGCTGTTCATGGAATATCTCTATTATATTTTCATCACAGGAATCCTGAAACGATATATTTTTAATTGAAAATCTTTCTTTCAATTCATTTATATTGGATTTCTTCTGTCCGACTATGCTGCTGACAAGTCTTTTATCTGATACTACTGTTATATTTTTCTCTCTTAAATCTATACCTTTCAGCATTGAAATAACAGATGCTAAATATATTCTTTCTTCCACCAGCTGACCGAAGGCAGGATGAAACGGTCCTGCAACAACGTCCTCATCATCATTTACAGTAGCTGTATTTTGAAGTCCCATTCTTATTACTTTTATGCCATTCAGAGAATACATGCTGCACATATAGGCACAGATTTCCACAGCCTCCGTTAATGTCAGCGGATGATATCTTCCTTCATTGTACATCTGAATTAGATCTGTGTCCTTTATAATTAATGTAGGATAAATTCTAACCATATCGGGCTTCATGGATATTGATAAACGGCAGGTGTCAATGTCTTTTTGTATTGTGCTCCCGGGAAGTCCCGGCATCACCTGGTGACCCAGGGCAAAGCCATGCTCTTTTATAAGCCTGCTTGCATTTTCGGAATCTGTTTTCGTATGACCTCTGTTTGACAGCTTTAAAACTTCGTCATCAAGGCTTTGTATCCCTAATTCAATAATGTCCATTCCATATTTTTTTTGCAGCTTTAATATGTCATTGTTTATTGCATCAGGTCTTGTGGAACATCTTATGCTTTGAACCACGCCCAAGTCCTTATAATATTTTCCGACACGTAAAAGCTCCTCCTGCAGCCCTGAATCTATAGCAGTAAAAGACCCCCCGAAAAAAGCAAGCTGCACCAGAGTATCTGCTTTAATTGTTTTTCTGCATTCCTCAATTATATCTGTTACATAGCCGGAATTTACCAAAACATCTCCTACTCCGGTTATTTTTTTCTGGTTACAGAACACGCAGTCATTGGGACATCCTACATGTGGTACAAAGACAGGAATTATTTTCATTTTATTATTCATTTAACTGTCCTTCTGATATTAATGCATTTCTTGCTGCATCCTGCTCGGCTAATTTTTTGCTTTTGCCTGAGCCTTTTCCTGCCACTGATTTATTTATCATTACATTCACATGGAACATCTTTTCATGGTCAGGACCTTCTTCACTGGTTACAACATATCGGATTTTACAATTATGATTTTTACCCTGGTAATATTCCTGAAGGTAGGATTTAAAATCGGTTACAAGTTTACCCTTGACTGCATCATGGATGTATCCGGTCAGATTATCCAATACAAATTTTTCGGCTTTTTTGTATCCCCCGTCAATATATATTGCAGCTATTATTGCTTCTACAGCATCTGCCAAAATGGATTTCCTCTCTCTTCCTCCTGAGGATTCCTCTCCCTTTCCCATCAGCAGGTACTTTCCCACGTTCAAGTTGGCGGCAACAACGCTTAACATATCCTCGCACACAACCTGGGATCTTAACTTTGTCAAATCGCCCTCAGGATATTCAGGAAATTTGTCAAAAATAAAACGGCTCACCGAAATACTTAAAACCGCATCTCCTAAAAATTCAAGTCTTTCGTTATTTACCTTGTTATATGACCTGTCTTCGTTGGAATAAGAGCTGTGCGTTAGAGACTTTTCCAATATTTCAATATCGTTAAATTTATAGTTAATTATATTTTCAAATTCATTGAGCTCATTAATTTCTATTATCACTTTTCCTCCTGCTTATTATAATTGTTTATTACAATCCATGAATAGTTTCATAAATATAATAAATAATTATAACTTATTCATTACCGGAATACCGGATTTAATATACAGGACGCATTACTGCGTCCCTCACCTTAAATTTAAAATTACATATTAATGCTGTCTTCCAGATAATTAACAATATCACCAACTGTAGTGATTTGTTCAATGCTTTCATCATTTATTTCAATGTCAAACTCATCCTCCAAAGCCATTACAAGCTCAAACAATGTTATTGAATCAGCCTGCAGATCATCGGCAAAAGATGATTCCATTGTTATTTCCTCAGGTCCAACTCCAACCTTATCAGCTACTATATCTCTGATTTTTTCAAACATACTAATCACCTCCTCATTATGCTTTCTTGAATTAATTCACTTACCTTATTTTCACTGCATATTTTAGCCTGGCGAATTGCATTTTTCAATGCTTTTTCATCAGAACTTCCATGAGCCTTAATAACGGCGTCGTTAACTCCTAACACAGGTGCTCCTCCGTGCTCTGCATAGTCAAACTTACTTTTGAAATTAGTCAAAGCAGGTTTAATAAGCACCCCGCCTATTTTTGACCTTGTGGAAGACATCAGTTCCTTCTTCAATCCTTTCATAAGCTCTATAACTGTTCCCTCCAGTGTTTTCAGAATCATGTTTCCCGCAAAACCGTCACAAACTATTATATCCGCTTTTCCCTTAAGTATTTCCCTGGCTTCAATATTGCCTGTGAAATTTAAAGGCAGGGTTGTGTTTTCAAGAAGATTATATGCTTCCACCGTAAGTTTGTCGCCCTTTGTCTTTTCAGATCCTATGTTAGCAAGTGCTATTCTCGGAGATGACACATTCATAACTTCCTTCAAATATACATCTCCCATAATTGCAAAATCATAAAGAAATTCAGGCTTTGAATCAACATTGGCACCGGAATCTATTAAAAGTACAAAGCCTCCGTTCATTGTAGGTATCAGCGAACCTATGGCAGGTCTTTCAATTCCTTTAATCCTTCCTGTAATCAATGTGGCGCCTGCCAACAAAGCTCCTGTACTTCCTGCCGATACAGCAGCATCAGCCTCTTTATTTTTTACCGCATATAAAGCTTTAACCAGTGATGAATCTTTTTTTCGTCTTACAGCCATTACCGGCTTATCGTCATTGGATATTACTTCTTCTGCGTTTAAAATTTCAATACTTTTAAAGTCAGATGTATTTTTTTCAAGAAACTTTTTAATTTCTTTTTCATTACCTGTAAGCAGAATGCCTACACTATATTCGTCTCTTGCAAGTATACTTCCTCTGACAGCGGACTCAGGAGCGTTATCGCCGCCCATTGCATCTACAGCAATTCTCATAATGCACCTCTGTATTAATTTATTCAGTTGAAGCGTGGTACTTCTTCATTTTTTACATAGATTAGTATAACGTAGTAGCATATGTTTTGCAATAAAAAAATAGTGCCTTGGCACTACTTTATTTAATATTATTTCTTTATTCAACACTTATAACTTCTTTTCCGTCATAATATCCGCAAGCTGCACACACTCTGTGAGGAAGCTTTGATTCATGACATTGTGGGCATTCAATAAGATTCGGAATTGTTAATCTTGATTTTGCTGTTCTTCTTCTATCTCTTCTTGCTTTGGAAGTTTTTCTCTTAGGTACTGCCATTTATAACACCTCCTTAATCCTTTAACAGGTCTTTTAATTTATCAAATCGCGGGTCTGTCAAATTGTCTTCACATTTACATTCTTCTAAATTTAAATTAACTCCGCAATCGGGGCATATGCCTTTGCAATCTTTTTTACATAATGATTTCATCGGCATGGACAGGTAAATCATTTGTTTTATGATTTCCTCTAAATCAACACATCCTTCTGAAATTTTTAATTGAATTTCATCAGATTCATCATCTTCACTTAATTCATGAACCAAGACAGCTTCAAAATCTGTTTCAACTGTTTTGTCAAAAGGATTAAGACATCTGGCGCATTCTGCTAAAAACGTATATTTAATTGTACCGTTCAATAAAACATTCTCATCAGCCTTAAAAACTTCTCCGCTGAAGATTATGTCCTTATGAAGGTGTGTTTTTGATAAAAAGATTTCGTCATCCATTACAAAGTTCTCGTTTATTTTTAGAAAAACTTGGTCAGATGATAAAAACTTACCCAGTCGAATTAACATAATACCACCCTTTTTATTTGCAGAGTTAATTATAAGAGAAAAAAAATCTTTTGTCAAGCAATTTATTTTACAGCCAGTGCTTTTGTATCTCTTGCAATCATCAGTTCTTCGTTTGTAGGGATTACGAATACCTTAACTTTTGAACCGTCCTTTGATATTTCTGCCTCTTTCCCTCTTATGTTGTTTTTTGAATCATCCACAGTAACACCCAGGAATTCCAATCCTTTGCATATATTTGCCCTGTCTGAAGCCGAATTTTCTCCCAGACCGGCTGTAAATACCAATACATCTAATCCACCCATAGCGGCAGCGTAGGAACCAATATATTTCCTTACGGTATAATCAAATTTGTCTAACGCAAGCTGTGCTCTTTTATTTCCTTGATCGGCAGCATTTTCAATATCTCTGAAATCACTGCTTACACCTGAAATTCCCAGAACACCGGATTTTTTGTTCATTAAATTATCAATTTCTTCTGCTGTCATATTTTTCTTATTCATTAAGAACGTAACTATGGCAGGGTCAATATCTCCGCATCTTGTACCCATTACAAGACCTTCAAGAGGCGTCATTCCCATACTGGTATCGAATGATTTGCCATCCTTTATGGCTGTTACGCTGGCACCGTTGCCTAAATGGCAGGTTATGATCTTAGTTCCTTTCAGATCTTTTCCCATTAAATCCGCAACTCTTTCCGAAACATATTTATGTGATGTTCCGTGGAAGCCGTATCTTCGTATACCCATTTCTTCATACAGCTCATAAGGCAGTGGATATATATATGATTCCGCAGGCATTGTCTGATGGAATGCAGTATCAAACACAGCTACCATGGGTACATCGGGCAGCAGTTCCCGGCATGCTTCAATTCCGATAATGTTGGGTGGATTATGCAGAGGAGCAAGCTCAATACATTCTCTTATGGCTTTAATTACTTCTTCTGTTATCAGAACTGAGTTTGCAAACTTTTCTCCGCCGTGAACAACTCTGTGTCCTACTGCGTCAACTTCATCCAATGATTTAACTGCTCCATGCTCGGGGTCAACCAAAGCTTTCAGTACAAGGTTAATTGCATCCTTATGATCTTTTAATACCTCTTCAATTACAACCTTGCTCTGTCCAGTCTTTTCGTGTTTTAAAACACTTCCTTCAATACCTATTCTTTCAACAAGACCTTTAGCTAATACAGTTTCATCATTCATATTAATAAATTGATATTTTAATGATGAGCTTCCGCAGTTAATTACTAATACATTCATTTTATCCTCCATGTTTAAATATAATATATCATAAAATCCTTAAGATTTTAAAACAGTTAAAATATGGCTACTTCACATCAGAAATTTTTATTGAAATAATTGAAATATAAGTACATCATCCTGTTGTGCCGTTCAGCAATTGTTCACCCAATGCTCTACGATTGACTTATTATCTATTGCCATTATGTCACCGTTTGAAATCGTAAAATTCCATAAATCCGTATCATTGGCAATACCCATGTATATGAGTATGGACTGTATAACTCCAAAATGAGTAACAATCAAAGAATTATCAGGAACATCATCAATAAACTGAGCAATCCTTATTATTATGTCTCCATAGCTTTCGCCTTGGGGAAATTTATATTTATTACCGTTTGATATCCACTTTTCCGATTCTTCTTTATATCCGGATTCAATTTCATTCCAGGTCATATTCTCAAATAGCCCGAAGTTAACTTCAATCAGGCAGTCCTTGATTATAATTTTACTTTCGTCAAAATTTGTTTCTCTGCAGATTATTTCTGCTGTTTCCCTTGTCCTTTTTAATGGACTGGAATAAACCCCGGATATTTTTTCAAGGGTTAGCCTCTTACCTGCTGTTTTTGCTTGCATTCTGCCTCTACAGGACAGGTCAACATCCGTAATTCCCGTATACCTTTTTTGAATATTTGCTTCTGATTCTCCGTGTCGAACTAAGTATAACATAACTATCCCCTTAAAAAAAGAACAAATATCATAAATATTATCTGGCTGATTTCGGTTATAAACCCGCATGTGTCCCCTGTCATGCCCCCGATTTTATCTTCAATTGAGCAAGATATAAAATAAGAAATCATCAGAGCAGCAAAGCCGGATGTTACAATAACAATCTTGTTTGGCATAAGCAGCGCAAAAAAAAGCATTACAAAAATGTTGGAAATAAGCACCTTAGTATCTATTGATTCAATAAACAGGGTACCCATTCCCTTTGTCTTTTTAGCATATTTTTTATTCCATGATGCTATAATCGTGCAGGTTCTTCCTACCACAGGCATCATAAAACAGGAATATATATCAATATAAGAAAACAATACAAATTGTGAAAGCAAAGCTAAAATAAGGCTTATTACACCAAAGGATCCAATGTGGGAGTCACTCATTATTTCAAAAACTTTCTCACCGGTTCTGCCTGAAAATATCCCGTCAGAAGTATCTGCCATGCCATCCATATGAATGCCTCCCGTTATAATGAGATAAGATATGGTGAGCACAAGACCTTTCAGCATGTTCATATATGTACTATTTAAAATTGAATAAACAAACATTAGCAGAAGCCCTATAACAGCTCCCATCAAGGAATACAAATTCAGGGCTTTAACAAAATTATCTTCATTGTATTCTATTTTCTTTCCCACAGGAATTCTTGTAAAAAAAGACAGAAGAATTAAAAATCCATAGGCCATTTAACCATTTCCCCCCTGTGCTTCAGTTTAATCGGTATTCCTGAAAAAACAAAGTACATAAAGTCTGACCTGCCGGCTATTTCTCTGTTGATTCTTCCGCTCATGTCTCTGAAATAATTTCCCATGTAATATGAAGGAACCACGCCCATTCCTGTTTCATTGGAAACCACAATTAACTTCTTATTGTTCCTGCTGCAAACATCAATTAAACAAAGAACCTCTGACACAATTATTTTTTCCAGCCGGTTCACTTCTTCCGGATTACAGTTGTCAAAATCAATTTTGCTGTCAAACATGAAATTACCTATTAATGTTGTTATGCAGTCTATCAATACAGCAGTACATTCCCTAAAAGATTCCTGATTTTCAAGGCTTTCAAAATTCGAATACATTTCCAGGGTACTCCAGGATTCCGGCCTTTGGGCCTGATGTTTTTTTACCCTGTCTGCCATTGCCTGGTCAGTTATCACAGATGTGGCAAGATAAAGAACATTATTCGCATATTCTTTTGCCTTTTGCTCTGCAAATGTGCTTTTTCCGCTCCTTGCGCCACCGATTACAAATGTTACGCTCATTTTATCACCGTTTGTTCATTATTTGGTATAACCTTAAGTATTATATCATTAATACACAAAAAATCAAATAAAAATTAAAGTATAACTTCGAAATAATTTGACATTATCAATAAATATATTTATTATTAAATAAAAACAAAATGGTGATGTTATGAAAATTACAGGTATAGTTGCCGAATACAATCCATTTCACAATGGTCATGAATATCAGTTAAAAAAAACACGGGAACTTTCCTCTGCCGACGGCATTGCAGTTGTTATGAGCGGCAACTATGTGCAAAGAGGAGAGCCTGCCATAATAGATAAATTTAAACGTGCCGAGGCTGCAATCTATGGGGGTGCTGATATTGTAATCGAGCTTCCTCTTCCATTTTCGTGCCAAAATGCAGAAATGTTCGCAAGTGCGGCAATAAGGGAGTTAAAGAAGCTTCCTGTCAATTCTTTAAGCTTCGGATGTGAGAGTACCAATATCAAACTACTGAAAGAAATTGCCGCTATCCAGTTAAATAATGATTTTAACGAAAAAATTAAAGAAGAAATTAAAAAAGGATTGTCTTATCCAAGAGCCCTCGCTAACACAATCAGGTCTTGTTTAGGGGAAGAAGCCTTTATTGCAGCAAGCTCTCCCAACAATGTACTGGCTGTGGAATATATTAAAAGCATCATGAAGAATAAACTAAACTGGGACTTTATACCTGTTAAGCGAATGGGCAAGGCTCACAATGATATTTCTTCTGACGGGTGCTATGACAGCGCTACAGCCATACGAAAGGCTATACTAAACTCCGAAAAAATAATTTCTGTGCCTGCCAAAAGCAGGGAAATGCTGAATGAATTTTATGAAGAGCAGGGAAGCTTTAATTCTTTTAATAATTATTATGAGTTCTTGATGTATAAAATAATTGAACTTGGTCCCTCCGGCTTAAATAATATTTACGAGGTGTCGGAAGGATTAAACAATAAAATATATTCGAATGTTTTTAAATATGACAACATTGACGATTACTGCATGTCCCTTAAGTCTAAAAGATATACATATTCAAGACTCAGGAGGATGCTGCTGAATATTCTGTTAGGGATCACAAAGAATGACATAAAGTATTTTATGTCATCCAATGAAAATAATTACATTAAAGTTTTAGCTTTTAACGATACCGGAAGGCAGATTATTAAAATGGTTGATAAGAAATATACTTCTGTTATAAACAGGTTCTCAGATTACAAAAAATACAATATCAATGCCGAGGAACTGAAAAATTTTAAGCTTACTGACAAGGCCACAAATATGTACTATATCCCTTTGAAATACAGAAAGTTGAATAACGAATATTTATCAAATGCAAGATATATAAAATATAGCCCCTTGTCCTAAACTTGAATTTGACAGATAATTAAATTTTAGTGAGCATTGCTTAACTAAAATTTAATTATGGACAAACAGCAGAACCAAGACATGAGAACTATATAACATTTCATTGGTTAATTGGAACTGTTTCTCATTATCTATTTATTAAGTTGCTGTAATATGGGAAATTTGTAAACACCCAACGATTATTTATATACTCGTAATCATATTCAACTGTATATACCTTTTTACCTTTATCTGTATCTTCAGGAAATCCATCAACAAAACTCCACTTAAATACATATTTTTTTTCATTTATTTTTTCAATATGTTTATCTTTATCTTTAACAAACCAAGTTCCTTTTTCCCAATCAGCATAATACAAATGACCATCTACACTTATAAATCGTTTATTAGATAGATTCGCTTTCACAATTTCTTCAGAAAACATGGTTAATAAATAATTTTTCAAATCATCTATAGTCTTAAATTCATTATTATACACTCTTTTATACAAAATATTATCTTTTGTCACTACAAAATTATCACCTTGTGTTGATATATGAGAAGTTAATTCAAACCAACCATTAGCAATAATTGCTTCATCCCATATTCGTTGTAAATCTGAAGTGTTTTTCATTTCAGTATAGACAGGATATTTATTATTATAGTTTGAATAATCAAAGTTTTGCTCTGTAAATGGTTCTATATTGGGATATTTAGTGAATATCCATTTATTAGCAACCTTTTCAAACATATAATTAAAAGTATATACTTTACCATCAGCCTCAGTTTTGTCACTTTCATACAAAATTTTATTAGTAACACAATTAAACTTTGTGTTTGATTCCTTACTTATACCTAACTCTTTTTCAGCTACATTATAATTTGGCATACTTAAAGAATAGTCATATACAAATTGGTACAATTTATTGTTTTTTTCAACAAATCGAGGTGGCAAATTAATAAAACCTATATCCATTAATTCATCTACTATTTGAGGAGAAAATACATTTAATAAATAATTTTTCAAACTATTTAATGATTTAATATCCTCATATTTAACAGCGTAATATACATTATTATTCTCATCCTTATATCCATCATTTTTATCTACTTCTAAACCTGTACCCCAAAACATTTTAAACAAAGAATTTGCTTTTGTAAAAGCAATTTTAACTTCTTCCGTTGTAGGAACTTTATTTTTGTCACCTATAGATTTACATCCAAATAATGATATATATAAAATAACTATCAAAATATTAATTACAATTATTTTTTTACTCATAATTTTATCATGAACAAATTATACAACAATATTTCGCATCTCTCGTAAGAGAAGCGAAATATTGTTAAATGCAACTTGTACATATCCTTTCTTTTTCATTTCCGACAACATTATTTTATATAACATATATAAGATAGATTATCCCAAGTAAATTGACCAGCAGTCCATGTATTTGTTAAAGTTACATTTCCAGAATTCAAGCTTACTGGATCAAAAACTATAAACTTATCTCCATCTGGGAATGATTGCAATCCGATTGTCCTGTTAGGAATTATTGCACTATTATCAAAAAAATTAAACATCTTTACAAAAAATCATGTATTTTACTATTTGTATAATAAATTGTCATCTTGCAACTTATACCATTATATTGCAGATAATTATTTTTTCAACGTATTTTCTCGCAAATTGCTTATTCGGTCATTTTCATTATCTGAACGGTAAACCTTTAGCTGAAAAGTTATAAGTTTTATGTTACTACATATGCACCTTCATAATCTTTCATTTTAATATCTATGATAGCATCAAGATACTTGACACAAACATAACATCATATAATTTGTTTATAATGGTGTTTAGTATTAGAATAAAAATAGTAAAAGTCAAAATTAGGTATACTTTCCGCACAAATTAATATGGACAAGTAAATTCAATAAGATGTATCATACAGTTGCTTTTACTTATATTATGAATAGGACATATTCTGATGCTTTTCAAATTAATCAGAACTAATCCTGCTGGCATAGTTAAACGACCTAAGAAAAAACAATATATCATAATAACCGCTTCGCGACATAAACTTAAACAGAAACACTGGGGACAGTTATTTTTGTCCCGGAACAAATCGTACCCAATGTTTTATGACAATAAAATGTGAATGGGGGTTATTATGTTAAGAAGAAATGCTGTTCCGATTTTAGTTCTTTTACTAATCTGCTTTTTTATGATAAATCCAGAAACTGTGTCCGAAGGAGCATTTAACGGACTTCAAATATGGGTCAACAACATAGTACCCTACCTGTTTCCCATGTCTGTACTGTCAAACATACTGCTTCAATATAACTTCCTTTACAGCCTGTTTGAAAGAATGTCTTTTATATCGGAAAAACTTTTCAAGAGCAGGTATGCTCTCATACCATTTTTTATTAGCTTTGTATCCGGTTATCCTTCAGGGGCAATGACCGTCAACACAATGGTAAGCAACAGAAGAATAAATGAAAAGGAAGCAAATTACCTGACTATTTTTACAAATAACTGCAGCTTTCAGTTTGCGGCAGGTGCCATTGCATTCTCCATGCTTGGGAACTTCCGGCTTGTTAAGTACATTGCAGTTCCCCATATTGCAGGAGCTGTTCTTTTAAGTTTTCTGATTCAGGGACAGACTGATGTAAATTCGTCAAAGCCTCTGAGGTTAAAGCCTGTTCCCTTTCATAAGGCTTTCAGCATGGCAATTTATAAATCTGTTACGGGAATTTTGTCAGTAGGCGGTGTAATAGTGATTTTTTCGGTATTTTCATGTCTCCTTAATGACAGCCTTTCTTCCGCAGCAAGGGCAATTACCATGAGCTCAGGTGTTAAGGACATAATTTATTCCCTGCTTGCAGGCTCATTGGAAATAACCAATGGCTGCAGCATAATTTCAAAATCTGAATTTGTTCCTTTGGAAACCAAGCTTGTGATAATCAATTTTCTCATGAGTTTTTCAGGAATGTCTGTTATGTTTCAAACTGTTTCAGTAACAGATGGGTTCAATCTGGACATAAAAAACTACATATTCTATAAGTTTATACACGGAATAATTTCTTCGCTACTTTGTATTGCCATGTTGCTTTTTATATAGTATTATTGATAATAAAGTCTAAAACAAGGTGATAAAATGATAAATGTTACGCTTATTGGTACCGGCGGTATGGTGCCGCTTCCTGAAAGGTTTTTAGCTTCATGTTTAATTGAATATAACGGGAGATCAATACTTATTGACTGCGGAGAAGGAACGCAGGTTTCTCTTCATAAGGGCAGACTAAGCATGAGCAGAATAGATACAATATTAATTACTCATTGCCATGCTGACCACGTTTCCGGACTTCCGGGACTTTTGCTTACTATAGGAAATCAGGGTCGGGTTGATCCTTTAAATATTATTGCTCCAAGAGGAAGTACAAAATATCTTAACTCCTTGCTTGTTGTATGCGGATACCTGCCCTATGAGGTGAGAATCACCGAGCTTCACGATACTAAGCCTCAGCAATTTGAGCAAATAGGACTTAACATTACATCTATTCCGCTAAAACACCACATTAACTGCCTTGGGTACAGTATGGAATTATTGCTCAAGCCCCATTTTCAGCCTGACAAGGCAGAAAAACTGAATATTCCGGTTAAATTCTGGAGGATGCTTCACAGCGGGAAAACTGTGGAGGCAGACGGAAAGGTCTATACTCCGGATATGGTACTGGGTGAACCGAGAAAACCTGTTAAAATTTCATATGTTACCGATACAAGACCGGTTAAGCAGATAAAGGATATAGTTAAAAATTCTGACTTGTTCATTTGTGAAGGTATGTACGGTGAAGATGAACAGCATGATAATGCGGTTGAAAAAATGCATATGATTTTTGCTGAAGCAGCAACAATTGCAAAAGAAGCAACAGTCAAGGAATTGTGGCTGACCCATTTCAGTCCATCCATGACCAGACCGGAACTGTTTATTGAATATGCACGTAAGATATTCCCTGACACTGTCATTGGAAGGGATTTAATGAGTACTACTCTTAAAAGTATATAACAAAAGGCGCCTGAGCGCCTTTTATGCTACATTTTACCTTTAAGCTTCTTTAGTCTGAAAAAATCTTCTCTTTCCTTTTCTTCAAGAACTTCCGTAATATATTTCACCTGTTCTTTATATCTTGGAATTTGAACATATTTTAATGCATTAGTTCTTTTTTTTGTTTTTTCAATTTCTATTGCAAGCTTAAAAATTGAATTTTCTATTTCTGCCAGTTCATAAATTTTTTCTTTTACTATTTGAAACTTCTGCCTTGCCTCATCAAGAGAAGCATTAGAATTATAAAATCCATAAGCAGGCCTGAGATCTTCAGTCCGGTTATATTTTATAGTTGGGATATCTATTCCCATTACACTTTTTAGCAAAATGTCATAGGATTCTTCTTCAGGAATGCTGTAAGTCATATCCTCAACATTTTTAACACCCAATGTAACGTTGGCTTTTTTCAAAAATCCGTATGCTTCATCTAAGACATCATAAATTTCATTTTGCATGGTCCTTGCTTTATTTACAAATACCATCATTTCCTTAATCAAAACATTCCTTTTTTTATCCATAAGCTCAAAGCCGTTTTGTGAAAGTGCCAGAGATGACTTAGCTTTAATAAGATTTGATTTAGTAGGTGCAACTAATACAGCCATAACTATCTCTCCCTGCTATGGTCGTAATATTTCTCTACTAATTCAGGATCCATACGATCAAGCTCATTAACCGGAAGAATAGATAAAATGTTCCACCCTAAATTCAGGGTTTCAGAAATACTTCTGTTCTCATTTTTGCCCTGAGCTATAAACCTGTCCTCCAGTTCACGGCCAAATTCAAGATACAATCTGTCCAAATCGCTTAAATCATCCTCGCCAATAATCTGAGCAAGGCTTCTTATATCCTGAGCCTTAGAATATGATGCATAAATCTGGCTTTGAAGGTCAGCATGGTCTTCTCTGGTGTATTCCGCTCCTATACCGTCCTTCATAAGACGTGAAAGCGACGGTAGTATGTCTATAGGCGGATAAACACCTTTCTGATTAAGCTCCCTGCTTAAAACTATCTGTCCTTCCGTAATGAATCCTGTCAAGTCCGGAATAGGGTGAGTAATGTCATCATTTGGCATTGTCAGTATCGGGATAAGTGTTATAGAACCCTCACAGCTCTTTAACATACCTGCTCTTTCATAAATTGTTGAAAGATCAGAATACAGATATCCGGGATATCCCTTACGTGAAGGAACTTCCTCTCTTGCCGAAGATATTTCACGCAATGCCTCCGCATAGCTGGTCATGTCCGTTAAAACCACCACCACGTGCATTTTATTTTTAAACGCAAGATATTCGGCTGCCGTAAGTGCACACCTTGGAGCTGAAATTCTTTCAATTATTGGGTCATCCGCTGTATTAATATACATTGCAACATGATCTAAAACTCCTGCAGATTCAAAACTTTTTCTGAAAAAGTCCGCATCGTCATGCCGTACACCCATTGCTCCGAACACAACAGCAAAATTATCAGATGTTGCTCCCTTAATTTTTGCCTGTTTAACCAACTGAGCAGCCAATTCCTTATGAGCCATACCGTTTCCCGAGAATATGGGGAGCTTCTGCCCTCTTATTAAGGTCATTAATGAATCAATAGCTGAAAATCCTGTCTGAATGAAGTTTCTTGGATATCTTCTTGCTACAGGATTAATTGGTCTTCCGTTTATATTTTCTCTTTCGGATGAAATTACCTGGTATGCTCCGTCAATAGGTTCACCTACTCCATTAAAAGTTCTTCCCAAAATTTCTTTTGAAAGAGGTATCGTCAATGGCTCTCCTGTAAATCTAACAGCTACATTATCAGTGGATATTCCTGTGGTGCCTTCAAATACCTGTGCAATAACCTTATCCCCTTCAATTTTTATTATCTTCCCTTTTCTTGTCTCTTCATTGTCCACCTTGATATTTATTACTTCACCGTAAGCGGCATCTTCAATACCTGAGAGAACTATCAAAGGACCTTCTATCTTTTCTAATTTTAAATATTCTTTATTCATCTTAACACTCCCTACTCATACTTTTGCCTTAAGTTGTTAAATTCAGTTATTACTTTATCATTTAATGCATCCAACAACTCTGATTTATCATTTGGAATGTCATATTTTATTTTTAGTATTTCCTGGATAACCTCTTCTTTTCTTATTACGGATATAGGAATGCCGATTTTAACACATTTCAATGCTTCCTCGTAAAATGTGTCAATTACCTTCAGCATCTTGTATTGCTTTTCTAAAGTAACATATGAATCATCAGCATGCAGTGCATTTTGCTGCAAAAATCCTTTTTTAATAATCCTTGCTGTTTCAAGAGTCAATGCTTGATCGTTAGGAAGTACATCTTCACCTACAAGCTGAACAATTTCATTGAGCTTTTCGTCTTCCTGTAAAATAACTATCATTTTGTGCCTTAAATCAAGCATATTGGGAGCAACATTTTCTTCATACCAGTCGGCAAGCATATCAACATATCCTGAATAGCTGGTCAAATAGTTAATTGCAGGGTAATGTCTTGCATAAGCAAGCTTCTTATCAAGTGCCAAAAACCCTGATACAAACCTTTTTGTATTTTCCGTAACCGGCTCGGAGAAATCTCCGCCCGGAGGTGAAACTGCACCGATAATTGTTATAGATGCTTCCTGTCTGTTTAATGTTTGTACACAGCCCGCTCTCTCATAAAATTCTGCAAGCCTTGAAGGCAGGTATGCCGGGAATCCTTCCTCTGCAGGCATTTCTTCAAGACGACCTGAAATTTCTCTCAGTGCCTCTGCCCATCTGGACGTAGAATCAGCCATTATAGCCACGTCATAGCCCATATCTCTGTAGTACTCTGCCATGGTGATGCCTGTGTAAATACTTGCTTCACGTGCAGCAACCGGCATATTTGAAGTGTTTGCAATAAGAATTGTCCTCTCCATCAGCGGTCTGTCAGTTCTTGGATCTATCAGCTTAGGAAATTCCTCAAGAACGTCAGTCATCTCGTTACCACGTTCACCGCATCCGATGTAGACTATAATGTCAGCATCGCTCCACTTTGCCAGCTGGTGCTGAGTAACAGTCTTTCCTGTGCCGAATCCTCCGGGAAGTCCAATTGTACCGCCCTTTGCAATAGGGTAGAAAGAGTCAATAACTCTTTGCCCTGTGATTAAAGGTTTATAGATTGGAAGTCTTTCTTTTATAGGTCTCGGATTTCTTACAGGCCATTTAGTGCACAAAGTCAATTCTAATATTTCTTTATTATCCTTCTCCAATACTGCAATGCAGTCATTCAAAGTGTATATTCCGCTTGGTTTAACCTTAGTAACCGTACCATTAATATTGTAAGGAACCATTATTTTGTGCAAAATTCTGTGTGTTTCCTGAACCGTAGCATAAACATCACCGGCTTTTAGTCTGTCGCCGACCTTAACTGTAACAGTTACATCCCATTTTTTATCCATATCAAGAGTCAACAGACCTATACCTTCGGGAATAAAGTCTGTATTCATGCTTTGAATTTTTTCAAGCGGCCTTTGAATACCGTCGAAAATATTTCCAATCATTCCGGGTCCCAGGGTTACAGATAATGGAGTTCCCGTTGAGTGTATGCCTTCTCCGGCTTTCAGTCCTTCCGTCTCTTCATAAACCTGCACTGTAGCAACATCACCTTCAATAGACACAACCTCACCTATAAGCTTCTGCCTACCTACAGTAACCATTTCATGAACTTTAAATGATCCCATGTTAAGGCCTTTAACAACAGGACCGTTTATTGAACTGACAACACCTTGAATATTAGACATTATAATCACCTGCCTCTAAAGCCTCAAATATTGTCTGCATAATATAAATCTTATTTTCCTCTAAAACAGCATCCATTGACATATCAATCTTAACATTCTTCCCGGAAAGTTCCGCTACTAAACCACCCAAAATATCCTCTGCTGTTTTAAAAAGTACTTTTCCCGAGTATTTCTTGTTAATTTCGCTTCTGATAAAATCGCTGAATTTTTCATTATCCTTCTTAGTAACATAAATAACCAAATCGCAGTTTTCGTAAATCTTTATGTTATCAGACAGCTTTGATATTATATCTGACAAATAGGCTTCATATTCCCCTGAATCGACAAATTCTTTTATAATATTGTTAAATTTGTCCATAAATATATAGTAATATTTTTCCTTCAATGCCATGATATCTTTCTTTATGATTACTTTTGATTTACTAATGCTCTCAGCTCTTTTTATCTCAGCTTTTTTTGCGGCCTTTTCTTCTATTTCCTCAGCTTCTTTATCAATATTACTTATTTCTTTGTTTAGTTTAGATTCATAGGAAGTTTCCAGTTCCTTCAAATCTTCTGCCAAATTTGTATCCATGGATTGATTCAGAAGCTTGTAAAAAAGTTTAATTTTATCTTCTATTGTAATCATATCTACCTCATATATGAATGCCAACTGAATCTCTTATATAATCTTTGATGGCATTATACTCTCTGATTGAGCCATTTTCATCAGGAATTTCCACGAACAGAGGAGTTTTGGATTTTAATTTATATTCCAAATACTCATCTCTGATCATTTCAACAACCTTTTCGGTAAAAATCAGGATTCCTATATCCTGGTTTTTTACAGTCTCACGCATTTCCTTCAACGCATCTTCTTTTGTATTGACAATGACACCGTCAATACCAACTAATCTCAGCCCGACCAAAGTATCTCTGTTATCGCTTATTAAAAAAGATTTCATATATCTTCTCTTCCCATTTTATTATTAAACGAACAAAATTAATATTGATATAATCATACCATATATTGATATACCTTCGGCCATACCAACGAAGATCAATGTTTTACCAAGCAGTGACTGATCCTCTGAGATTGCTCCTATAGCTGATGAACCAACTGACCCAACAGCCATACCTGTTGCTATTGTTGCAATACCTGTTGATAAGGCTGCAGAAAAATATTTAAGTCCCTCGCCTATTGACATACCTGCTGCTGCAGTTTCTGCTGTCGGTACGGTTTCAGCCAATACATTTCCTCCGAAAAGTGTTGAAATTATAGCTCCTGCCATTACAAGCCCGAATGCAGATGCTGTTGTTAAAATAGCCTTTTTGATACTTCCTGTTTTTCGTTTTTTCATTGCTTTGTACCCGTAGATAATTGTTCCTATTGATATAGCTGCCGCTAATATTAAAGATATAATTTGCATAATTTTATATTCTCCTTTTATTATTTTAAATGTTGTTAATTTAAATTTATTGGCTTAAATGCAACTCCGCCGCCCTTGAAATACTTGCCGAACATTTCATAGTAGTGAAGACGAAGACTCTGTATTAAAACAACCAATCCTTCCAGAACAAGAATAAGTATATTTCCTATCACAAGGATTAATATCTGAAGAAAAATATTTGGCATCATTTTTGACATAACCATGAACGCCAGGAACAATCCTGCGTGGTTCAACGCAAAGGCTCCAACACGGACAAAGGATATGGAATTACTCAATGTTCCCAAAATCGTTTCTATTGCTTCAAATATGCTCTCTGTCAGATAAGAGCCTGCACCTTCATTAAATAAAGGTCTGTGACCCGTTACTAAATTTGCAATAGGCTGTTTAAGCACTAATACTGCCAAACTGATTAGCAGGATTGTAAGTGGCAGACTCATAGGTATTTTTATTATTCCTACCAAAGCAACAATTGTCATTATAAAGCTTATAAAGAATAAATACCCGAAAATACCGTTTTTGCCGAAAACACCCTCTTCTATATCACCGCGTTTCAACGAATTAGCAGTACCCAACGCATAGGACAATGTAAGAACCAATACACCAAATACAATTCCCGCAACAAGAATCATGGGAATATTCTCAGGAGTAAGGGGTCCTCCCTCAACCAATCCCGGAAGCCATGGAAGCTGTTCTTTTTCAAGTCCGAAAAAGCTTCCGTAAACGCACCCAAAAATCATTGAGCTTGCACCAAGCCTTACTGCAATTCCGGCTGCATCTCCCAGTTTTTTGCGAAGCAATAATCCAGCCAATAAATATATGAATCCCTGACCAATATCGCCAAACATTATACCGAATGCCAGACAGAATGTAACCGCCAGAAAAGGTGTGGGGTCAAGCTCGTCATAAGATGGCAAACCATACATTTTTACAATCATTTCAAAGGGTTTTGAAAACCAGTTGTTTTTTAATTTCGTAGGAGCAATTACATCATCTCCTAAGTCCTCAGGCGTCTTTTCAGAAATTTTATACTTATCTGTTATTTCGGCTATTACCTTTTCAACTTTTTTCTTATCACTTTCCTTAACCCAGACATCAAGAGCAAATGCATTATTCCCAAAATCGGCTTTTTGCTCAAGCTCGGCAATTTTATCTTCAAGCTTAAACACATTATAAATTTTATTTAATTCTTTCTTATCAGCTTCTTTTTCATCTTCAACCGAAGCAATAAGAGAATTAATATCACTTTGTAAGCTTTCAATTTTGGAATCAATCTGATGCAAATTATCTGCAGGTGTTCCCAGGTATTCATTTGGTATTGCAAGCCTATTCCAGCTTAAAGACTTTAAAATATTTTCAATTTCATCCTTATACTGCCTTGGATATATAATCATATACAAGTTTTCCGAAGAAACTTTGACAATACCGATTTTCAGGACTATAGCACTTAAATTTTCATAATTTTTCTTTAAGCGCATCCTGTTTTCCTTTGATAATAACCCCAACTCATAATCAAAATAATTCAAGTTGGCAATTTTACTAAAGTTCATATCCTTATCAACAATGCTGTCAATTTTTTCTCTTAAATCTTGAAGCTCTCTGATTTGCTGCTTTTTATCGTTAATTTCCTTCACTTTGCCGCCAATTGCTGATTGTATTGCAGATAAATCATTTTTTGCCTGTTCAAAACTATAGTTGCCTTCAAGCAATAACTCCTTATCTATTTTCAGTTTTATTCCCATCCCCTGGCTTAATTCTTCAACAGAGTTCAGACAATCACCGCATCCTCCATGAATATTATCAGGAATTGCCGCATGATAAAGTGGTGAACCTATTATTTCTGATTCATATTGATGCACAGCCAAGTAATTGTTATACACGCTGCTGTTTTCCACATTTAGGTTCAAATGTGCATTTTCACAAAATATCAGTTCTTTTAAAATAGAGTGCATATTATCAAGTGAGCCAATAATTTTTAAAAGAACCATTTTTTCTATAGCCATCGAAAGCATCCTCCCTTCTTACATTTTATATGATAAATATCCCTTTAACTCTTCCCTGGGAACATCATATTGTATTCCTTCAATTATTGATGTTAAGTCATTAATTACTATATCTATCAGGTAAATAAATGATATTGCCGTACCAATGTTATGGTAGTGTTTATTTTTTAGATAGTTATACATATAAGAATCTATAACACTGTTAATGTCAATTTCAGCATCATTCAAATCATTGAAGATGTCATATTTCAGATAACCGCCAATTAGCTTTATAAACTCATCCATTGATTTTGAATAACATAAATTTTTCAGCTCTTTATATCCAAAATGACTTCCGCCTTCCAAGCTGTATATGAACATTTCTTCAGGAGAAATTTTATAATACTTTAAAGCTCTGTAAATCCACTGAACATTTAAAAGATCTATTCTAAGTCCTATTAAATCCCTGGCAGCTCTTTTATCTTCCTTGCCTAATTTTTCAGCAGCTTCATACATGGATTTATATAAAGCAACGTATAATTTCATTTCAACATGAAATTCTCTGCTCAATGCATCATCCCTGGTAAAATTTTTCAATCCATCGTAATATATTGTACCCTTTAATTTATTAATTAACTGCTCAACACTTTTAACAGCCAATAATTCATCAAAGTTCAACGAGGTATATAATTCAGAATGAATAAACCTATCATCTATGCCTTCAAGAGATTCTTCCCTTGATAACATTCTTATTATTAAGCTTAAGTCATGAATTTCCTCTTCTAATAAAAAAGATTTCAGAAAATCTTTATAATTTCCCGAAAAATAATGAAGCATATTTTCAATTTCAATTTTCCTCAATCTGCTTATTACTGTTTCAAGATTAACTCTAAAACTATCACTGACTGTTACTCCTTCAAATGCCTTTCCAATTTCAATGTTATCTTTAAATTTATCCGCAAGCTGCTCTATAGAATTACACTCTATAAACTTTTCCCAGTCCCTGCTATTTAAAATACGTCCTTTTTTTGTTACTATCTTGGTATTTACAGCATAAAATGCCATGTTAGGGTTCATATTACCCCTCCAGTACAAATAACTTGTTGAATATTTTTTGAATTAAATCCTTTTCGGCCTGCTTATATTTTTTATCCATAGCAGACGATATCGTTTGGACCTTTGCGTCATGATTTTTTTCTGTATTTAAGATAAAAACTTCAGTTTCTTCTGCTGTTCGCCTGGCACTCTTCTTTGCAGCATCCAACTTTTCAGTTCTATAGATGTTTATCTTATTTTCATACTCCTGCTTTTTATTTGACAGGATTATTTCATTTTTATTCTTGTTATCAAAAGCTAAATTGTCCACTTCAATAATTTTTTCAATTACATCCTTCAAATAACCACCCACTCCCTTGTTATTTTTTGCGTTACGCAACATTATAGCACTCTTTAAAATCCAATTCAAATGAATCATTATTATAATTAAAGATATTTAAGCTTTAATTAAGTAATAATTATATAGATTTTTAACATTACTTCTATTTGCTTATTATACCTAATTATATCTTAAAATATTTGCTAAACTTGCTATATATTTTTAGTAGAATTAAATATATTGATAAATAATAATAATTAGTATAAAATTGATAAAGAATTACTAATGGAGGCTTAAAATGTTAAACAAAAATATAATTAAACAGACAATATTAATTGTGCTGGGTTCATTCATTGTTGCCCTTGGTGTATACTATTTCATGGTTCCGGAAAACTTGGCAACCGGTGGTGTCTCAGGGCTTGCGATAGTATTAAACAATTACCTTACAATTCCTGTTTCAATGATAAACTTTGTGTTAAACATCATATTGTTGATCATAGGCTTTATTTTTCTTGGAAAAGAATTTGGAGGCAAAACAATAATATCCGTTTTCTTTCTTTCATTTTTCATGTACCTGATGGAATCATTTTATCCCGCAACAAAACCTGTTACTGACGAAACCCTGTTAAACCTCATTTGCGGTATAGTAATTTCTTCGATGGGATTATCCATAGTATTTAATCAGAATGCTTCAACCGGAGGTACTGATATACTGGCAAAACTATTTAACAAATATTTCAACCTGGACATGGGAAAAGGTATGATGGCAGCAGACATAGTAGTTGTTATTTTGGCATTCTTTACTTACGGAATACAAACGGGCATATTGGGAGCATTTGGATGGTTTTTAAACGGAATTGTAGTGAATTACTTTATTGACGGATTTTCTATAAAATATGAAGTCGTAATAATTACAAAGCACCCTAAGGAAGTAAAGGAATATATATTTCAGAAATTAGACAGAGGTGTTACCGTATATAAAGCAGAAGGTGGTTATACCAGTGAAAACAAGGACATCATCGTAACCCTGCTGGAAAGAAGGGAATATTTCATTTTAAAAAGTGAAATGAAGGAAATTGATCCCGAATCATTTGTTATAGTAAGAAATGTGCAGGAAGTTTATGGCTATGGATTTGCTAAATTTTAAAACTAAAATATTTAATAAAATAAAAATACTAATAAAAAACCCCGCTATGCGGGGTTTTTTATTAGTATTTTAAAATATTAAATTCCTAATATAATTTCCTTACCTAATTCTGAGCATTTCCAATTGACAGCAACAGGTTTAATACTATACCCACCACAGCGGCTGTTGCTATAGCAGGGATTTCTATTCCAAACATAGGAATCATCCCTCCGGGAAATCCAAAGCTGCCTCCAAGTCCTACAATCAATATTACTGCAATTACTGCCAGGTTTTTTGAACTGAACATGTCTACCTTTTTATCCATCATAATTGTTATACCCTGAGCAGCTATTACTCCGAACAGGTAGATTGACAATCCCCCTATAACACATGTAGGTATTGAATATATTATGTTAATAAGTGGTGTAAAGCATGAAATAATCATAGTGAAAATTGCTGCCAGCATAAGTACATGAACCGAAAAGTTTTTGGATATAGCCATGGCGCTTATATTTTCGCCATAGTTTGTTCCCGCAGGTCCTCCAATAAAACCTGATATAATATCCCCTATGCCATCACCTATTAAGTTTAGTCCAAGTTTATTTTCCAAATCATATTTTTTATTAACTCCTTTTTTCCTTGCCAGGTCATTTACATAAATATCTAATTGATATACATGAGCCGTAGATTCAGGAATTGTTGCTATTGCTATAGGCATGATGGCTGCCACAGCTGTCAGCGAAGGCTTAGGGAGTGTAAAAATCGGAAGATTAAACACGCCTGCTGACTGAATAGTATCAAATGTTATAAAGGGAATTCCTGTAGCCTTTCCTATTACGGCTGCAGCTATATATCCTGTTATTAAGCCAAACAATATTGGAAGTTGGCTTAATTTACCCTTTAGGTATACAGAATACAAAATAGTGGAGATTAATGTTATGATTGCAATCATCCATGCCATTCCTCCTGCTGTTTGTGCCTGAACTTCAGCCACACCGGAAGGAATTGTCGCAGCATTGGTCATTGCGTTTGCTGCAAGGGATAGTCCTATTATTATTGCTATACTTCCTGTTACTGTTGGAGGTAATACCTTGTCGATAGTTTCTTTTCCAGAACGCTTAATAATAAAACCTGCTATAATTGAAACAAAACCTGACATAATAATGCCGAACTGTGCGATTGAAATTTTATCGTTGAGAGAATAGCCCGCAAATGCTTCAGCACTCATTATTGAAGCTATTGCCGCTATGTACGAAAAGCTTGAACCATAGTAAAGGGGAATCTGCCTCCCTGTTATAAGAATAAATCCTAATGTTGCCAAACCGCTGGCAAATATTGTAGTTGAAACGTGAAAACCTGTAATAAGTGCAACCAGTACTGTTGCGGGAAACATTACAACAATTTGCTGCAATGCAAAGAAAATAAGTTCAATAGCGGGCGGACGCTCATCCGGCAAATAACCGAATACTTCATACTCTTTTGTCATATCATTTTTTTTAGTCATAAATACCTCCATAATAAAAAATCCTGAACCCACCGTCAGGATAATTATTCACGTTAAAAAACAGAGATATTTTCATCTTGGCGGTATCACGGTACCGAGTTAAAGATTTTTTTTTTAATATAGCATACGAATACAATTATGTCAATGACAGATTTTTACAATTTATATATAAGGTTGATAAACTGCACAGCCGGATTTAAATACAAAAGTTTACGTCAGAAAGTTCCAAATCTTTATTTAAACAAAAAAAGCTTATATTTAACAGTTTAGTCATAAAGAACATATAATATATTAATATATCAGAAAGGATGGATAATCATGGGCAATTTTCCTTATATATATAATGAAAAATTCTTACAGCCGTCAATCAATAACGTCTATTCGCCGAATAAGCCTGTAAACTACTCAATAAATTATGCTGCCGTTGATGAAGTACCCCCTGTGTCAACAGAAAATACATCTCCAAACTATGTTACCAGCATTCCTGTTGAACTAACCATGTCAATACAGGGAAAATACTTTCTGGGAATGGCTGAAGATGTAACCTTCGGCGAAGCTACCAATGGATGGGCAAGATTATTTAACCCTCCCGATTCAGGTGTAAACCTGTTTGTTAATGTATGGACCGTAAGTGATATAATATCCTCTCCAACAAGAGTTCAAATATGGTTTAACAGCATACCTCCAGGCATAATTCAGGAATCAGAAACGGTAACATCTGCCAACACCGCTATAGTACCTATTCCCGAGCCAAAAGTAAAGCTTCAGTATGCCATAGGAGTAAAAG
>DHUT01000060.1:49331-57665 GCA_002409285.1 Firmicutes bacterium UBA5227
AGGAGTAAAAGCATTCGGCAGAAGTGCACCTGAAGGTGAGACAATCAATTCTGAGGAAAATGGGAAATACATATTTCCTCCGGGAGGTTCGTTTCTTGTATTTCTCTCAAATCCCTCAACCCCTACAAAACCTGCCTGCGGCAGAATATCATTCGGCTGGTGGGAAGAACCAATTCAACAATAAACAGCGTCAGCTTTATGCTGACGCTTTAAATTATATTGAATCAAAAAAACTAAGCTGGTCACTTTCAGGCAACCCTTTTAAACAGTTGAATTTTTTCAGCAAATCTATGGACGCATTTCCTATCCTGGCACGTTTCTTCAAATCATCAATTGATTTAATTGTTTCATCACAATGAATTGCATTATATATACCTTCCGCAGCCACATTACCCATGCCGGATATGCTGTTAAACGGTGGTCTCACCCCATCCTCTTCCACCAGGAATTTTGTTGAGTGCGACTTATACAAGTCAATGGGCAAAAACTTAAATCCTCTCTCATACATTTCCAGAACCAGTTCAAGGTCATCATACATATCCTTATCCTTGTTTGCGGCATCATTTCCCTGTGCATCTATTTGTTTCATTTTTTCCTTTGCAACTTCTTTTCCATTTATCATAAATTCCGCATCAAATGCCTTTGCTCTGATAGAAAAATAGGCTGCATAGTATGCTTCAGGTATATGAACCTTAAACCAGGCTATTCTGAAAGCCATCATAACATAGGCTGCCGCATGCGCTTTAGGAAACATATATTTTATTTTTTTGCAGGAATCAATATACCATTCCGGAACATTATGTTCTCTCATGAGTATTTCATATTCAGGCCATTTTGGATCCTTTAACGCCTTGCCCTTACGAACAGTTTCCATTATTTTAAAGGCAGAATCCGGAGGCAGACCTTTTTTAATCAGGTAAACCATTATGTCATCCCTGGTACATACTGCTTCACTTATAGATTCGATTATTCCATCATCAATTAAATTCTTTGCATTTCCCAGCCACACATCAGTACCATGGGAAAGACCTGATATACACAGCAAATCCGAAAATGCTTTGGGTGCTGTGTCAAGAAGCATGCCTCTAACAAACTTTGTGCCGAATTCAGGAACACCATAGGTTCCAACCTTGGAATTTATCTGCTCAGGCGTGACACCCAATGCATCCGTAGATGAGAATAAAGACATGGTTTCTTTATCATCCATTGGAATTGTTTTAGGGTCAATGCCGGTTATATCCTGGAGCATTCTGATTACAGTAGGATCATCATGCCCAAGTATATCAAGCTTCAGCAAGTTCTGGTCAATAGAATGATAGTCAAAATGTGTTGTTATTATCTCAGAATTAGAGTCATCTGCCGGATGCTGCACAGGGCAAAATTCATAAATTTCTCTGCCCTTAGGTACAACTATTATTCCTCCGGGATGCTGTCCCGTAGTTCTTTTTATTCCCGTACATCCCTTTGCTATCCTTGCAATCTCTGCCTTATTAACATGAATGCCCTTTTCTTCATAATATTTTTTCACATACCCAAAAGCAGTTTTGTCTGCTACGGTACCTATGGTGCCCGCCTTAAAGGTTGTCCCCTTTCCAAAAACCACCTCTGTATACTTATGAGCCTTTGCCTGATATTCTCCGGAAAAATTCAAATCAATATCCGGCTCCTTTTCTCCGTTAAAACCTAAGAAAGTTTCAAAAGGTATATCCATGCCATCTTTATCAAGATTTTCACCACAGACAGGACATTTCATGTCAGGAAGATCAAAACCATTCAAATACCCATGATCCACAAAATCCGAATACTTACAGTTTGGGCATCTGTAGTGAGGTTCAAGGGCATTCACTTCTGTTATACCCGCCATGTATGCTACCAAGGAAGAACCAACAGAACCTCTTGAGCCTACCAGGTAGCCGTCTTCATTAGATTTTGAAACCAATTTTTGTGCAATGATATACATAACCGAAAACCCATTTTCAATAATAGATTTTAGCTCCTTATCCAGCCTGTCCTGAACAATTTCGGGTAATGGATCACCATAAAGTTCATAGGCCTTTTCAAAAGCTATATCCCTTATAGTCTGTTCACATCCGTCAATATGCGGAGTAGCTTTTTCCGATGAAATGGGACTAATCTGACTGCACATATCAGCTATTTTATTTGTATTAGTTACCACAACTTCATAAGCTTTTTCCTCACCCAGATAAGAAAATTCCCTGAGCATTTCCTCTGTTGTCCTCAGATACAAAGGAGCCTGATAATCAGCATCCTTAAACCCTTGACCAGCTTCAAGAATACGTCGATATATTTCATCCTCAGGATCCATGAAATGCACATCCCCCGTTGCAACAACAGGCTTGTTTAATTTTTCTCCCAACTGAACAATTTTTTTATTTATGAGCTTTAAATACTCCCTATTTGGAACCTGCTCTTGTCTTACAAGGTATTCGTTATTGCCAAGAGGCTGTATTTCAAGATAATCATATTCTTTTGCAATATCTTCAATTTCTTCATCAGATTTTCCTAACAAAATTGCCTGATAAAGCTCTCCTTCACTGCAGGCACTTCCTATAATTAAGCCTTCCGAATATTTTTTGTAAAGACTTTTTAAAATTCTTGGCTTCTTATAGAAATAATGTAAATGAGAATACGAAATCAATCTGTACAAATTTTTTAGTCCTGTATAATCTTTTACCAATATTATGGCATGAAAAGTGTTTAACTTTTTATATCCTTCTTTTTTTGCTTCATCATCTGATGCATATACATCTATGTCCTTTAGGTTTTCGGCTCCCCGATCCTTTAATTTCTCCAGCATTACGTTAAACACCTTCACGGTGGTAGCAACATCATCTAACGCTCTGTGGGCAACATCCACGGTTATCCCAAGATTTTTTGCAATTCTCCCAAGCTTGTAGGTCTTGAAATCGGGAAATAGTTCCTTTGCAAGAGATAATGTATCTACATAAGTATAGTCAAATTCATATCCAAGTTTTGCGGCATTATGCTTCAAAAAATTAATGTCAAATTCAGCATTATGAGCAACTAAGACACTTCCTGTTATGAATTCAAGCAATTCAGGAAACACCTTGTCAATAGTTCTGGCATCCTTTACCATATCATCAGTAATGCTTGTTACCTCCACAACCCTTGCAGGAATAGGCTTCTCTGGATTTACAAAGCAGCTGAATTCATCTATAACCTTTCCATCTTTAAGCTTCATGACTCCAATTTCAGTTATTTTTTCTGTAACAGGGGAAAAGCCTGTAGTTTCCAGATCCAATACACAATATGTAGTATCCATGCTCTGACCCTTGGAATTATTAACCGAAGACTTTTTATCAGGTGCTAAATATGCTTCAACCCCATATATAACCTTCATGTCAGGATTATCTCTTCCCAACAGTTTGTGGGCTTCAGGATATGACTGAACCACTCCATGGTCTGTTATGGCTATGGACTTCATTTCCCAGCTCATTGCCCTTTTAATTAAATCCGTGGCACTGTTCATACCATCCATCTGACTCATCTGGGTATGCATATGAAGCTCGACTCTTTTGACCTTGGCATTATCCATTCTTTTGATTTTTTTCATGCCTTCTGTTTCTACAATGTTGTTTGCAATTAACTCTACTTCTCCGGAAAAATTACTGTAGCTGGAATTCCCTGAAATTTTCAGTCCTTTAGCTTCCTGAAGCCTTAGAATAACCTCTTCGCTTTCTCCCGGTTTACAAAAACACTTACATGTTATGGAGCTTGTACCATCATATAAATCAAAAGAAACAAGTGTTTTTCCGCTTTTAAGCTCTCTAAAATCAATATTGGATATTTCGCCCTCTATGCAAACCCTACCCTCATCAGGTGAAATATCAGCAATTTTTATTATTGAATCCCTTATGTTAGCACTCCTTCCCAGTATCAGCGAAGAATCCTTTTTTTTACTTCCAAACGGTTCATCGGACTCCTTTATTGCAACTGCAGTTTCTCTTTTGACAGCAGCGGAGTTTTTCCCTGAATCAGGTTTTTTTTCACCTTGAATAAATTTGATTTCCCTTGCAAGCTCGTCCTCACACTGTTTATTAAAGTCCTGGCACCCAGGCATGTCTGAAAAGCAAACCTCATAATTTTCACAATATATATTTTTTACAGCGTCGCTGATTATTTTATCATATCCCTTTGTTCTTAATAACTCTGACACTGCAATTTTAAATTCTATATTTATTTTTTTTTCTTGTATTTCATATTCGCTGTTTTTCAGCAGAGATCTTAATGCTGGATATTTTTCTGTTAAAATTTTAAATATATTTAGCAATTCTTCTTCGATTGGTTTTTTAACCGCATCCCCTGAATAGCTGACAATTATTTTTGATTCCTCAACTCCGAATCTTTTCTTAATAAAATTATTCAGCGATTCAATGTCCTCCACACTAATAAACCTTTCGGATTTTATTTTCATTTCAAGGATTTTGGTTTTTTTGCTCAATACCACCCCTTCCACTACCGCAGAGCCTATGCAGTCTCCCGGATTATAATCACTAAAAACTTCTTTAATTCTTTTCATTTCATATCCTTCTTAAAAAAATTCCAATACTTTATTATTATATAACAATTTGAAATACTTTGTACATAGAAAAATAGAAAAATGCAAATAACATTAAATGGTTTTAATTAGTAAATAAAGCTTAAGAGTTCTCATAATGAGAACTCTTAAGCTTTTTAATACCTATTCTTATTTTACTATTTCTTTTACAAAACTTTTTAATTCACTTATGTCATCGTTATTGGGTCTGTTCTTGTGCATTACCTTAAAACTGCCGCGGCAATGAAATTCACGGCTGTCCACAGGTATATTCTTTTCAGAAAGCAGCTTTGCAACTTGAGAATAAGTTGAAGACAAGATGGCGGCAGTGCTGAAGTTAACTACCTTTTTCACTTTTCTGCCATCTAAAGACCGAATAAATTCTTTAACCCTTTCATCCACGCCTGCAGCATATACAGAACTGCCCAAAAATAAAATATCAACTTCATCATCAATGGGTACATCCACCGTTTGTGCCTTCGCACCGGTCACCTCACCGATTGCATCGGCAAGTTTCTTGGTATTTCCCGTCTTACTGTAATATCGAATAGCCGTATTCATAATTCAATCTCCTTTGATTCATCTAAAATTTTATATAGCAGGCTGTACAGCATTTTTGCTTCTTCAGCAGAAAGGTTTATACAGGATGCAAGCTTCAGCGGAATATTAACCGCCTTGTCCTTCAAACTTTCTCCCTTATCTGTGATTGTCACAATAAGATTGCGCTCATCCTCAGCTAATCTCGTTCTTGACACTAAGCCAACCGCTTCCAGTTTCTTCAGAAGAGGGGTGAGCGTACCCGAATCAAGGTACAGGCATTCTCCCAGACTTTTAACATTCATACTTTTCTTTTCCCAAAGCACCAGCATTACAATATACTGCGTATAAGTCAGCCCAATTTCATTCAAAAATGGCTTGTATTTTTTCACAACTTCCCTGGAACAGGCGTAAATGGGAAAGCAAAGCTGATTTTCAAGCTTAAGCAGATCGTAATTCATTATTCCTCCAAAAGCTTTTGTATAGAACTTTCAATAGATGCCGGAGTCTTTGCAGATCCATGGCGTTCTATAACCTCACCATTTCTATTTATTAGAAACTTCGTAAAATTCCATTTAATATTAGCACTGCCCAATCCGCCTTTTTGAGATTTAAGCCAAGAATAAAGCTTGCTTTCATTATCTCCGTTTACATCAATTTTATCAAATTGCCTGAAAGTTATATTATAACGAAGTGTGCAAAAATTACTGATTTCTTCATTAGTCCCCGGAGCCTGGTTCCCAAATTGATTACATGGGAAATCAAGAATTTCAAAACCTTTATCCTTGTACTTATCATACAACTCCTGCAACCCATTATATTGAGGCGTAAATCCACAACCTGTTGCCGTGTTTACAATCAATAATACTTTGTCCTTGTATTCTGACAAACTTACATCTTTACCTTTTGAATCTTTTACTGTTATATCATAAAGTTTCATTTCGTTCTCCTTCAATTTAATTGTTCTTTATTAAATTGTATACAATGCAATAATATTTGTCAAGTTTTTTTAATTTTTTTACTTAAAAAAATTTTTCGAGGAATACTATATCGTAATATCATTTTTAGGAGGATTAAATGACTGGTATTTTGTTTGCGATGCTTGCCGGATTGTTAATGAGCGTTCAAGGTGTTTTCAATACTCGTGTCATGGATTCATCAAATATGTGGGCTACAAATAGCTGGGTACAATTAACAGCATTTGCTGTAAGTATATGTATGTGGTTTTTTACGGGACGAGAGAATTTACTTTCAGTATTTAATGTCAGTAATAAATTATATTTACTCGGCGGAGCCATCGGTGCATTTATTACATTCACTGTAATCAAAGGCATTTCAAGCCTTGGACCTATATATGCCACAATGTTGATTTTACTGGCACAACTAATAGTTTCCTGCATAATCGAAAACTTTGGACTATTCGGTACTGAAAAGTTATGCTTTGAATGGAGTAAACTAATTGGTGTAGGTCTGATGATTGCAGGAATTGTAATTTTTAAGAAGTAATAATGCCCTCTTAAATGAGGGCATAACTATATAAATCAGCAGACGTGCCAAGTCGCAGGCTGACAATTCATAGTAATATGAGAGTATACCATCTTCCGTAAATTCATCAATCTTTTTGAATCCTACGCTTTCCAAGGTGAGTGTTGACTTTTTATTAAAGCCGTATGTAAATGCACATAACTTACTAATATCATATCTCTCAAACACGAGATAACAAAATTGTTCTAATGCACGTTTACCAATTCCCTTGCCCCAGTATCCTTTATCAAATATTACTATGCTTACAAATGCTTTCTTATCATCATATTTATCCTTTTATTATAAACTAACTTAAGGATGTCCTTTTTAGTTGTTTATGATTATTATATGCTTTAAACACATTTTAAACTATATGTCCATGCTTATCAAAGATTATTTTATATTTTTTGTGCTTGCCACACAAATTTCATAATGATATTATGTTGTTAACGTTATATGAAAGGACATGTGCGCTATATGCAAATGAATGACCGGATAAAAATATTAAGAAAAAATTATTTAGATATTACGCAAGAAGAATTTGCTACTAAGATAAAGATTAGCCGTTCAAATCTTGGAAGTATTGAAGTTGGAAGAATTAACGTTACTGATAGAGTTGTGGAAGATATCTGTACGGAATTTAACGTAAACGAGGAATAGCTACGCACAGGAGGGGGAAATATGTTTGTTAATTATGAGGACGAGCAGTCAGAGCTTGACTTTTTAATTGGCAGGCTTGCGCCAGATCATGATGATTTTAAAATAAAATTCATCAAATTTATTTTAAAGCAGCCGGATGCAAACTGGGACATGATAGAAAAAATGATTGAGGAGTATGGCAGATATGATAATGAAATAGCAATAACTGAAGATACCAACATTTCGTCATCCGTGGCGGAAGCGGAAGAGAAATATATAAAAAATGTCTTGAAGCGTGCTCCGCAAACGGGACGTACCGCCTTGAATTCTACAGAAGAAAGCAACTTAAAAGAAAATACATAGAGTAAATTTATTTAAAAAGTATGGAGGAATTAAAAATGGATAAGAGTGAACAAATATTAGAGCTAATCTCTAAAATGACTACCGAAATGAAAGAGGGATTCAAAGATACAAATAATAAGTTTGACGAACTGCAAACTGAAATGCAAGATGGCTATAAGGATCTAAACAATAAATTTGATGGACTTCAATTTGAAATGAAGGAGGGATTCAGGGAGGCTTATAACGAAAGACAGAAAATAAGAATGGTAATTGAAAATAATGTAAATAAGAATATTAGCCTGCTTGTAGAGGGACAAAAAAATATAAATAATAAGCTTGATGAAATGCTAAAATTCCAAGATGAAAAAGAATTGTTGACTATCAGAATCTAAATTCTTGAAAATGAACTTAACCGTCTTAAAACTCGTCTTGATGAAATAGCTTAATATTTGAAAGGGCAGCTCAACATGAAATTTGAAGTTGAATATGCAAGATATTCGTCCGATAATCAAAGAGAAGAATCAATAGATACTCAGGTCAGAGCTATGGACGAATTTGCAAGGAAAAATAATATACAAATTATTAAGGTATATAAGGATGAAGCTATAATGTTCTCAACTGATGCCATTAAGAATATTTCTGCTTATAATCCAAAACTATGTCCGTAAAGTAACTGTTCTTGAAAATTACATTGACATAGAGTTTATTGTGGA
>DHUT01000068.1 GCA_002409285.1 Firmicutes bacterium UBA5227
TAACTTGTAAACTCACGCTAGTGGACTTACAATAATTATACATTTTGCATTCCTCACATTCGCTTACCATTTTTTCGTTTATTTTTTTTATCCAACTAAGCTTTTCCTCATTGACGCCTTCATAGGTATTTCACCGATTTCATCCAGGAAAATCGTACCGCCCCTTGCCAGTTCAAATTTTCCCGGTCTCCCGCCCTTCATCACTCCTGTGAAGGAACCGCTTTCATAACTATGTCAAAAGAGCCTATTACTTCTCCCTTGCTGTTATGTATCGGAGCTGCCGAACAAGTCCATTTATGATGATATTCGCAGTAATGCTCCACTCCGATTACCTGGATAGGCTTGTTTATAGCCAGACATGTTCCTATTGCATTTGTGCCGACACTTTTTTCAGCCCACAGAGAACCCTTGGCAAAATTCAGACTGCTGTGAATGTCCATAATGTCCTTGTTTATAATCAGATCAATAATTATTCCGTTTTCATCCGTTAAAACAACGCTGTAATTCATATTTTTAACCATTTCAAATACATTTTCCATAATGGGTCTTGAAAGTTCAATCAGTTCCTGTCTTTTAGAAATGCTTTTTTAAGCACCGACCCATTGACAGTTGTTCCATACCCGCAAAATGATTTACTTTCATCCCACTGCATCTTTCCAATGAGTCCAGTATGTACGGTCCTATCTCCTCTGAGGTCACTCCGTTATTTACATATGCCATCCATCTTTCTTTCATTTCAGTTAACATAGCACCACCCCAAAATTTATATATTTCGTCTAATATTATGTCCTTTTTATTTTATCACAAAAAGCAAATGCCTCCATTAATTTATGATTATAATTTTTCCAAAAGAATATAGTCATTTTTTTAATATGAAATTTTAGCTCTATTTATTTTCTTCAATTTTACGGAGCACTTTGCACGGATTCCCAGATACAATTCTCACACTTGATGTAGATAAGATTAACGAGGAAGCAAAGTATGATGGTTATTACTCTATTGTAACAAGTGAACTTAGGATGAGCGATTTAGAAATGCAAGAGGTTTATCGTGGTCTTGCTCGAATTGAAGAAATCTTCAAAATTTCAAAATCTAATTTTGAAACCAGAACTGTACATGTGCGTACTAATGAACATATTGATGCTCATTTTGCCACATGTTTTACAGCTCTTGTATTTATTAGATTGCTTCAAGCTAAGCTTGGAAGTAAATATCCAGTGGAGAAAATTCTGAATTCTCTTCGTAAATATAATTGCACAAATCTTGATACTAATTTATGGCAATTTATTTACTATGATGAAATACTTAAAGAATGCGAAAATATATTTTATATTGAATTAAATCATAAATATCGTAATCAATTGGAAATTCGACGTTTATTGCGATATTAATCAATTTATTTTATTTTTTTTAAATTTTTAAAATTGTCCTTTGGTACCACATATAGAGAATCCCCTTAAAGCCAGCTATTTCAGGCTCCTTGGGGATTATGCTCCAAACTTAAAATCTTATACTATAATATAATATAGAAAAAGTAAATGGGAGGTTTCTTATGAGCAAGAAAATATTAGTATTAACCGGGAGTTCACGTAAAGGCGGCAACAGCGATCTGCTTGCAGATGCTTTTACCAAAGGTGCGAAAGAGGCAGGACATCCCGTGACGAGATTTGAGTGTGGCCACAAAATATTCAGTCCTGTCGGGCATGTGATGCATGCTACTCCAAAGAGGACGCATGTGTTTTTGAGGATGATTTTAATGAACTTGCGCCGCTGCTTCTTGATTCTGACATGATTGTGTTTGCTACACCACTTTATTGGTATTCCTTTCCCGCAGCATTGAAAGCTGCAATTGATAAGCTATATTCGTTTATCATTGGCGGAAAGGAATGTCCTATACAAGAAGCAATGCTGCTTGCCTGTGGTGAAGTCTCTGAAGAGCATATATTCGACGGGCTGCGCAAATCATACGAGTTGATTTTAAAGGATCGTAGTTGGACAGATTGCGGGCAGCTTATTGTACCCAATGTCAATAAAAAGCGAGACATTTTACAAACTGATTTCTTAGAAAAAGCGGGAAAAATGGGTCAGGCGATTTAAAACACAAAAAAAAGATAACAAGCTTTATGTCAAATTTGAGGTGTTGACAAAGCGAACCCGGCTTCTTTGTCCAGCCGGGTTCGCTCTTCTTTATGGTTGTTTATACATAAAGAGTATCTTTTATTTCATCCACTGCCTTCTTAACCCACTTGATATCTTTCTTTGTCTCTTCTGCAAGATAAGCATAATCGTCTTCTGTAGGATTCGCCGTATATTTCTTAAGGTTTTTCTTAATAAGCGACCTTCTGATGTGATCGAGGTCAATATCTACTGCCTTGATAAGAGACGGATGCGAAGGAAGAATTATGCTCTTTCCCGGCACTTCGTCAGCAGGGTCACCAAATTTAACCTCAATACCGTTCTGACGGGCAAATGTCAGCTGAGGCTGTACGTGCTTACCTGCACCCGTATACTCTGTCTCCTGAACAACGATGATTTTATCCTGATCGAGTTCTTGCGCAAGCGAGAATGCCGCAGCAAGCGATGTGTTTCCTGCCGGTCCTTTTTCGAGCCCTTCAAGAATTGCCAGGGCTTCGGTAATGTAAAATACTTCTCCCTGCGTTACCTTCACATATCTATCCATATATCTGAGAGGTCTTGCTGCCGATCTCGGCACATCTGAGTGATCAGGATCACTCGCATAAGGTATGCCAAAGCCTGTATGACCTGTTGTACATGATTTTAAATTAAATGATTTGTCTGATGCCATATGAAGTCCCGTGAGATCAATGGATGCCCCTACTATCTGTGTGTTTAATGCTTCTGCCTTAATTAGCCCTCTTGCTGTGCCTGTAAGATTGCCTCCACCTGCATTTGTACAAATTACAACATCAGGATTCTTTCCGTATTTCTGTACACACTGCATGGAAATTTCGTATCCTAGAGTTTCTACACCGGCTATACCAAACGGCGTATAGAGTGAAGCATTGAAATATCCGGTCTCTTCGAGGAGCAAAATAAACTTATAGTGGAGTTCCGGCCCTACTGTGAGCTGCACTACTTCCGCTCCGAGTGCCTCGCACTTTCTGGCTTTTTCAATAATCTCAGGCTGTCCAACACCTTTGGAATCAAAACATTCCTGAACAACGATACATTTCAATCCTGCCACTGCTGCTTGTGCGGCCACAGCTGCGCCATAGTTACCGGAAGTTGCTGCTATTACACCTTTATACCCAAGCCTTTTGGCATGATATACCGAATTTGCCGCTCTCCTCTCCTTGAAGCTTCCTGACGGATTTGCAGCTTCATCTTTTATAAATATCCTTGCACCCTTGCCTTCCGGTGCACAAGCTCTTGCAAGCGCCGTAAGATTCTTGAGTTCAAACACAGGAGTATTTCCTGTATTTACACTGTACTGAATTTTCTGCATTTCTTCGAGCGTATAGCCAGTCTCACTCATCATTTTTTCGTAATCAAAAGCTATCGAGCCTGATTCAAACTTAGAATAGTCAATGCCAATTGCATTTTTCATAACTTCTTGCTTTCTTCCAATAACACTTTTATAATCCTGAGGTAATTTTGTCATTATTTTTCGCCTCCAAAAACTATTTCTTTTACTTGCTTGTCTATTGTGAGAAGCTCTGGTATAAACTTTCCATAGTTATGCTTGTAATAAGGGTTAACTTCAATGAGGGTGCCTGTCTCATGCCTGCCGATTATAGATTCTATTTCTACTTTATCACCAATTTCAGCATCTGCTAAAAGAAAGCCTTTCGTCCACATTTCAAACGGCACTTTTTGTGTATCCTCTGGAAGCTTGGCTGTTCTTTCTGTAGATTTTAAAATAATTTTATGAATCCTCACCCATTCACCTTTTTTAATCATATTTATAAACCACCTTTCTGCGAAAGGCACCAATGGGGTTATGAAACATTTTGAAAACCCTACGTCCTATCGCTTTCTATTTTATATTTTTATGTTACACTCTTTTTTGTAGGTCGCTAGCATACTACAGACCCCGAGGAGGTGAGTGGCGGAGCTGTATGGCGGCAACCCCGCATTTTTATATGGTGTCGGTCGTCCGTTAAGGCATCAATGAATGGCGCAAAACAGTAGC
>DHUT01000013.1 GCA_002409285.1 Firmicutes bacterium UBA5227
TAAGCTATCCTGTCAGTTGGGCAATAACATCTGTTTTATTTATAATTTATTACAATTACTTCTGGAGAAAAAAACGCAGGCAGACGGTTGAAGGATAATCCCAAACCGTCCCCGTGGTTCCTGGTTACCCTGTAGTTCTTAAAAGAGTAATATTAAGATTTTTCTTGTATCACTCTCTCCGCAAAACCTCATATGCCGCTTGAAAGATTTATGGTGTTAACTTCTAAAGACGAGTTTTTTTATGCCTAAATTTAAAATATACACCAAAAACTTCAAGAACAAAATTCTACATTGATGCATAAAATATACAAAAAGTAATAATAATATAACAAAAATATTGAAATATTAAATAAAATGTTATATAATTAGTGCAACAAGGAGGATGAGTTATGAGTTATGCATTAGGTAGTAGAATAAAAGAATTGCGCCAAATTCGTAAAATTAATCAAGAGCAGATGGCTAATGTATTAAATATGTCTAGGCAAAGATATTCACGTTTAGAAAACGGACAATTGGATATTTCATATGTTATGATTAAAAAAATAGCTGATTATTTAGGAATACCAACATCAGAAATAACAAGTGCCGAAGAAGAAAAGAAAGAACTTGTTACTCTGTTTAGAGAAAAAGGTAGTAGAGATGATATAATAGATTCCGTTTCTAAAGTTGAGAAAATATTAAAAGTTTTTCATGCTCATGAGAAATTATATTATCAAATGAAGGAGCATGATGACTTTGAGAATTAACAAAACAGATATTGAAAAGAAAGCACTATATATAAGGCAAGAAAATAATATACAAACTTATGGTGTTAAGGATATTTTTAGTCTTGTAGAGCAAAGAGGCACTCATTTAATCAGGTATCCATTTGGAAAAGACACTGTCTTAGGATTTTCTACAATCTTTGAAGGGAAAGAAGTTATAGTATCAAATTCATCTGAAATATTATCAAGGGAAATATTTACAATAGCCCATGAATTAGGTCACATAGTATATGACTTTGAAGATGAGAACCAAGATGTTAAGATAGATATAAATATTGATGAGATAGATGAAGATATTTCTGAAGCGAGAGCATATTATTTTGCAAGTTGTTTTTTAATGCCGGAAACAGATTTACTTGAATTTATAAAATATGAGCTTGAGAAAAAAGCTGAAAATTTTAATGCCGTTGATATTATTAGATTACAAATTGAATTCCAAGTAAGTTATGCTGCAGCAGTTAAAAGACTTTATGATATTAAATTAATTAACTACAATAAAAAAGATGAACTGTTTAACGAAAGGGATTATAATACTTCCAGAGCTTTATTTAAAATGATTAATGCCGATGAAAAGCTATTAGAAGCGTCAAATGTAATTAAGGTTCCATCAAGATATTTAGAATATGTAATCACAAATTATGAAAATAACCATATTCCTTATTCAAGTTTAAGAAATGCATTGGCTCTATTAGGTATTGATGCAAGCATCTTTAAAAAGAAGGAAGATAATAAAGATGCAGAGCTAAATATAGATGACATATTTGAGGAGTATGAATAATGGATGCATCATTAGATACTGATATTGTAATACACTTATATAAGAGCAATAAAAGGGATTTGTTATTTTCATATTGTGATGAACTTTATATGCATGAGTATCTTTTAGAAAACGAACTCAAGAGGAAATCATATCCGGTTCATGAACAATTTATGATAGATGTGAAAAATAGAAATATAAATATAGTAACTAACTCAGATTTAATTAAACTGGGGGTAAAGACAACCTTTGAAAGACATTTGATAGAAAATGACTTGCTATTTGACACTGGGGAATTATATGCAGTAGCCTTAGCAAAAACTATGGGAATTGCAGCTTTTCTATCAGATGATACAAAAGAGTTTGGACCTCATGATACTTTGGTTAGAGGAATGATTGAGGATGTTATTCCATTTGCATTTTACGAGTTGCTATTTCTAAAGTATATAGAAACAGATCAGACTCCTGAGGATTTACATAAGCAATTTCAAGAAGTTACTTTAAGTAGTATGATAGGATATCCTATGAATTTTAGAAATAGAATGCTTACTACTGTTAAAAGATTTAGTAATAAACACGGCACGAAAAGAGACATAGACTGGATTAGTGAATTTTGCTATAATAGAAATATTAATTATAAAGACAAGGTGAATAAGTTAAGGAGACACTTAGAAACCATATAGGTAACTACGGGAACAGTTCTTCTGGGGTAACCACGGAGACGGTTCTTCTGGATCATTTTTGCAGTTTGCGATTTTTGCTTTTGAAGTTGACAAAGAATATATTGTGAATATGATGATAAACTTGAGATTGTCAAAGTGGTTGAAAAATGATAAAATTAGTACAACATATTGCAATGGTTTTCTTGACAGTGGTGGTAGGGCAATAAACGGAGGATGCTGAGAATGAAATCAATAAGGAACAGTGGTAAGAAGAAAATAACCCTGGATGAAATTTCAAAAATGTATAAATTAGATGATTACCACTCCTTAGTAAACTTTGTAATGGATAAAATAGAAAAGGGGATTATTGATCCTATAAGAAGTTCCGGAACTAACGGCAAAACTCCTGCACTGTATAACAGATTTAGAATTATAGATTCAGAGGTTGATAACAGAGAGTATGAGAACGAACTTAAGTTTAATCTTCATTCTTCGCTGAAGATAGATTATTATTTGAAAAACATTAATAAATATAAAGAAGACAGAAAATATATTTTACAGCTCAGCAACTACATATCTAATAATAAAGAACTTTTGAATGAACCGGTATCAATGAATGAAAGAAGTTTTGAAATTTGGAACAGAGAGAAATTTCTGCAAAAGGAAAGCGGCTTCAGAATTTTAAAAAATGTGGGCCTTTCTCCTCAGGATTTAAATATTTATGAAACTACAGAGCCGCTGTCATATTACTCACATCATAAAAATATTCCACAAAATATATTAATTTTAGAAAATAAGGATACCTTTTACAGTATGAGGAAATACTTAATAGAAGGTCATGAAAAAATACTTGGACTGCCTGTCGGTACTCTGATTTACGGTAAGGGAAAGGGAATAATCAAGTCTTTTAAGGATTTTACATTCTGTGTTGAACCCTATTTAAGTGATCGGTCTAATCAAATAATTTATTTTGGGGATTTAGACTATGAAGGTATATTAATATATGAGCAATTATCCTACGTTTTTATGGACAGGATATCTGTCAAACCCTTTATTGAAGCATATGTATATATGTTAAAAAAGGCGAGGACGGTTATTTTACCTGAAATGAAGGAAGGTCAGAACAGAAATATCGGCATCCATTTTTTAGATTCATTCAATGATAAGGATAGAGCTGAAATTTTAGAAATATTAAGGAATAATAGGTATATTCCTCAGGAAATACTAAGCAGCAGAGATTTTTAGGAGGATGTATGGATTCTTTTTTGAATAATTTCCCGAAACGAATGAAAAATGTGGGCTCCTATGCTTTTTTATTTAAAAACAGCATGTCTAAGACCACATGGAAGCAATATGGTTTTGAGGACTTTTATGAACAAACTAATATGATATTTATAGTATTGCTTTTTATTATGGAGCAGTCTTTAAAGGATGAGCCATGTACTATGGATGATATAGGCGGATTTATTGATATGGTAAATATGAGAAGTTTTAAGAAACCTATTTCTTATATGGAATGTAAGGAATTAGGTGATTTTATTATAAATGTAATTTTGGGGAATGAAGGAAAGGTCATGTACTTTAAGGGATATGACTTTCAGGAGGAAGGATACAAAGACATACATATCAGCTTTATCAATAATAAACCGGTATATATTGATGATGAGGTTAGAAGGACATCATATTATTTAACGGATGATGGATATAATCTAATGTTATCCACTTTGGAAATGGAAAGTAATATGCTTTTAACTATTCATGAAATGATTTTTAAACTTCACATAGAAAAGGCATCCTATGACAAGGCTGTGGATGATATAAAGAATATATTTAATCAGATGCGTATACAGTATCAGCGTATAAGGGAAGCAATGAGAAAGATAAAGCAAAATGCACTGAGTTACTCTGTATTGGATTACAAGATATTATTGGAGGATAACCTTGAAACAATAGGAGATACAAGCAAGAAATTTTCAGGTTACAGAGAGAATATCAGGGAGAGAGTAAGAGAGTTAGAAGATAAGGATATTAATATTCAAAAATTGGACAAAGAGGATACTAAAAACCTTGAAAATTTAAAGATAATTGAAAATTATCTGAGCCGGGCAATAGATGAGCACCAGCAGATATTAAAAACACATTTTGAGCTGAAGTCGTTATACACCAAGGAGTTAGAGGATTTATCCCAAATGACCTTAATAAAAAGATTTAATTTAAGGACTGAATTATATGATAAGGTATTGAAGAACCCTGAAAGCTTAAGAAATATTGAATACTTTATCCGGCCTTTATTAAATCAGGAAGTGGATAAGATTTACAATATCAATAAGTCTGTGGAAATACAAAAACCAATCAGATCCAGGCTTAAGGACGAGGATGAAGAGGTACTTGAGTTTGATAATGAACAGTGGCAGGAGGAGAAGATAGCAAAACAAAGGGAAAAGCTAAAACTATATAATGGTTCCCTTTCTGTAATACTTGCTCATGCTCATGAGAACAATGGAATAAGTCTTAAAAATCTAAAAGAGGGACTGAACGGAGATTATTCCCAATTGATTCCTAATGTTGAAATATTTAAAGAAATTGTAATTGAGCTTCTCAGGAATGAGGATATTGATATACCTGAATTAAAAAAAGAACGTTCGGAACATATAGCAGAAAACAGTGCATTGGAGTTTCAATTAAATGAAAGTATTTTGGAGTTAATGGACAGTAATCCTTATTTAGAAGATATAAAGAAGATAAGTACATATAGAATTAATGATGAAACTACGGTTATATTTGAAAATGTCAATAGCAGTGCGGGAAAGATAAAGCGTATCTACTGTTCAAATATCTATTTTGATTTAATTTAATAATCGGTTTTAATGTATTGGTGGGAGGAACTATGGGTTACGAATTAGAAGAAATAACTTTAAGTCAAAGTATTTTTTATTATTTGATTGAGCATCGTGAATTAAGAGAAGAGGATGATCTTTCATTATACAAGGCGTATACGGAAAATGAAAATATAATTGACCTGGTAAAAAGGCAGGGAATTATTGCCGGGAGCTTAATTGAGCGATATGGAAATATAATTTACTTAATTCCTGATGAAGACAATACTTACCTGGGATTTTCAAAGCAGAATCTGAAATCAATATTATGTAAATCTACAGCAACGGATAAGGATTATTATTTGTCCCAGTTTGTTATATTAACCCTATTGGTGGAGTTCTATGACGGTCAGGGCAGCAGCAGCAAGTCGAGGGATTATTTGCGGGTCGGAGATCTTTTAAACAGTGTATCGGAACGTTTAAAAGAAGGTATAGAAGGTTCCGATGAAGAATCCGAGGATATTGATGGGTTGGCTTTTTCGAATATGCTTGAAGCCTTTGAAGCATTAAGAAGTGAGGAAAAAGGTTCCAGAGCCAGGACTACAAAGGAAGGGTTTATTTACAACATATTAAAATTTTTGCAAAATCAGGGTTTAGTTGATTTCATAGAAGAAGATGAAATGATAAAGACTACAAAGAAGTTAAACCAGTTTATGGACTATAATCTATTAAATAAAAAGAACTACAAAAGGGTTCTGAAGGTTTTAGGAGTATCAGAAAATGAGTAAGATAAATGCTATCAGGCTTATAAATCTCAATTATAATTACAATGGTATTCGTGTGGATGACGAAACCTTTCATTTGAATGGTGAAAGTACACTTCTTTCCCTTAGAAACGGAGGGGGAAAGTCTGTTCTTGTTCAGATGCTCATTGCTCCGTTTGTACATAAAAGATACAGGGATACCAACGAAAGAAAATTTTCCGGCTATTTTACCACAAATAAACCAAGCTTTATATTGATAGAATGGAAGTTAGACGGCAGCTCCGGATATGTGCTGACTGGCATGATGATAAGAAAAAGCCAGGAAACCAATGAAGAGCAAGGTCAAAATGACTTAGATATACTACAGTTTATTCATGAATATAAGGAACAAAATCCATATGATATCCGCAACATTCCATTTATAAAGACTGATGATGACAGTAAAACCCTTATGAAGTACAGTGACTGCAAAAATCTTTTGGAATCACTGAAGATATCCAATGGTTATAAGTTTTTTCTATATGACATGAATAACAGTACTCAATCCAGAAGCTATTTCAATAAGTTGGAGGAGTACCAGATTTATTGCAAGGAATGGGAGTCTATCGTTAAAAAAATAAATCTTAAAGAGTCAGGTCTCTCGGAACTTTTTACAAAAGCAAAAGATGAAGCCGGGCTGATAGAGGCATGGTTTTTGCCTACAGTTGAAGACAAATTAAACAAGGATAAAAATAGAATTGAAGAATTCAGGGATATCTTAAGTAAGTATATAAAGCAGTATAAAGATAATAAAGCAAAGATAGATAAAAAAAATATTATTTTGTTATTTAAAGAAGAAACCTCTTCGGTTTTGGATATAGCTGGAAATCTTAAAGCTTCTACGGAAAAAAAACATAGTCTGGAAAATAAAATAGCAAATTTAATTAAGAAGCTGAAAGACCTTAAGTGTAATTTAGATTCTGATAAAGACAATCTTGAGGAAAAGGATGCTGTTTTAAAGGATGAAATCAGCCGTATTGAATATGAGGAATTATCTTTTGAAATATATGGTCTGAAGGATGAATGGGAAGTACTGAAAGCTGAATTCTCAGAAGTGAGCAGCTTAATTGAAAAAAGAGAAGAAGATAAGAAGAGTCTTGTAAAGCACAGAGACATTCAGCTTTGTGCGAAAATTAATGAACAGTACAGGAATGCCTCTAAAGATGTTCAAACGTGGGAGAATAAACTTGAAATAATAAAGTCTAAGGAAAAGGACACGACTCCAGAAAGAGAATCTTTAGGATATACTTTAAGGTGTCACTATGAAAATGAGGTAAAAACAATAGAGGAGCAGTTGGTTGAGCTTCAAAATGAGCTGAAAGGGCTTGAAGAAAAAGTTAAAAATCTTGATAAGGAATCGGAGAATCTTAAGAATAGGGAAGTACAGGAGAACTCAAGTTTATCAAGGACTGATGCAGCCATATTAAATTTTGATAAGGTTGAAACAGCTTTTAATGAATTATATAGAGAAGATTTAAGAAGAAATATACTTAATGAATATGAAGAGGGCAGCTTAGATTTAAGGATTAAGGAATTAAGGGAATCAATAGAACAATTAACCGGAGATATTATCAGATCAAAGAAAATCAGTCTTGAGAATGATGAAAAGCTAAAAGCAAATGGGAGACATATACAGGATAAAATTGCTGAAGGTGCTGCCATATCTCAGAAAATTACAGGTATAGAGGAGAATTTAGAAGACTTAAATCACAAAATTGAAAACAGGAAATCTATAATAAAGCATATAGGTTTCAGCGAAGAAAGAATCTTCGACACGGAAGCAATATTAAAGGAATTTCAAAGAAGAAAAGATGAGGTTCAGGAGTCTGTAAGGCATATTGAAATCAATCTTAGAGATTTGGAAAAAGAATATAACAAGTTAAAGTCAGGTAAGGTATTAGAGCTTCCGGAAAATATTAAAGAGGCATTGGAAACGGAAGGCATAAACTATGTTTATGGCATGGAATGGCTGAAACGTAATAATAAGAATGCTATTGAAAACAAAAAAATTGTAAAAAACAATCCTTTTATACCCTATGGATTAATATTGACACTACAGGATGTTGAACGCCTGAAGGCAAATAATTTAGGTATATATACATCATTTCCTATTCCGATAGTTATAAGGGAAAATCTTGAAAAGGGTTTTGAAAGTACGGAATCTTCAATATATCCCGGAGGAAAAGTAAATTTCTACGTTTTATTTAATAACAATCTGCTGGATGAGGAAGAGTTAGCTAAGATACTTTTTGCTAAAGAGGAAGAAATAAGAAATACGAAAGAATCCTTGGATAGACGAACTGCGGATTTAAACGAATATGAAGAGAAATATAATAAGATTTTTTATCAGAATTTGACAGTAAAGGCTTATAGAGATGTAAAGAACAGCCTTGAATTTAATCTTAGAAATAAGGATTTAATTGAGAATGAATTGAATTCTCTTAGGGATAATGAAAGGGAATTAAGTAATAACCGTGAAAAACTTACAGAAAATATCAACAGAAATGAAAAGGTATTGGATGAACTAAAGCGTAAGGATAGAGATTTATCTGATTTAAGTAAAGAGTATAAACAGTATTTAATTTTGATGAAGGAAAAAGTTAAAATAAAGGATAATATTTCAAAAATCAAGGCGGACTATACGCTTGCCAGGGAAGAAATCAGCAAGCTAAGGCAAGTACGTGAAGATAAATTAGATTTTAGACGGGATTATTCCGGCAAGAAGAAGGCTGTGGGAGAAAAGCTGCAGGAATATCTACAATATGATAACAAAGAATTAATTCAAAGAGATATTGAAGATGTTGAAGCAAGATATGAAGCCTTAACAAAAGAAATATCCGGAGAATTAAAGGATGTGGAAGAGTCCTTATCAAATGCTAACAGAATATTTAATGATCTGGAAAAGTATTTGATAGAAACATACGTACGCTTAAAAATTGAAGAAAAGGAATTTAAGGATGAAACCTACGACAGCTTTATTTTAGATTCAATAGGAAGTGATATTTCAAATCTTGAAGTTGAAATCAAGAAATTGGAACACTTTTCTTCTGATCTAAAAAGTAAAATTGCAGTCAAGGAAAATCAAATTGACACAGAGTATAAAAACCTGAAAGAAAAACTTAATAGAACTGACTTAGTTCCCAAGAATGAAATAGTATTAACGGAGTTTAAAAAACGTATTGCAGAGAAAAATGATGAACTTAAAAGACTATCAGCTAACTTGAACCATATTATAAGCAGGATAGGTCATTGTGACAATAATCTATCTGCATTGGCTGAATACTATGAATTGGCTATAGCAGAAGAAATAGATTTTTCTCAGGATATTACATTGATGGATAAGGATTCTTTAGACCGGTTCAGGGGAACGATGGTAAGGGATTACAGGCAAATAAGCGGACGTATTAATAATCTTAAAAATGAACTTTCAGCTTCGATAGATAAACAATTGAGGAATGAAGCTTTTCAGGAGGATTTTTTCGTCAGACCCCTGAATACTTTATATTCGTTAATAGAGGAGCCGGCGGAATTTATTGAGCAGTTAATGACAACCATTAAGGCTTATGATGATTTAATGGCTAAATTAGAGATAGATATTGCCTTGATAGATAAGGAAAAAGAAAGGATAATGCAGCTATTGCTTGAATATATAAGTGATATCCATAAAAATTTAAGCAAAATAGATAAAAATTCAACCATAAAAATAAGGGATAAATCCGTAAAGATGCTGCGTATGGACTTGCCGGACTGGGATACGGAAGAAAATCAATATAAAAACAGATTAGAAGATGTGATGGAAGACCTGACACAAAGTGGTATTAACAGACTGGAGAACAATGAAAACATAGAAGAAGTAATAAGTCCTATAATAACTACTAAAAATTTATACAATGCAGTTGTGGGAATTAACAATATTGGAATTAAATTATATAAAATAGAGGCTGAAAGACAATATCAGATAGATTGGGCTGAGGTGTCAATGAATTCAGGAGGAGAGGGCTTCTTATCGGCGTTTGTAATATTATCAAGCCTGCTCTCTTTTATGAGAAGGGATGATACGGATATATTTGCTGAATCAGAGGAGGGCAAGGTCCTCATAATGGATAATCCTTTTGCCCAGACAAATTCTTCCCACCTGTTGAATCCTTTAATGGATGTTGCAAGGAAAAGCAATACTCAATTAATTTCTTTTACGGGTCTAAGCGGAGAATCAATATATAATTCCTTTGAAAATATATATGTTTTGAATTTAGTTTCTTCAAACCTCAGGAGGGGAACTCAGTATCTGCAAAGTCACCATACAAAGGGTGAGGACACAGAAATAATGGTTGCCTCCCAGGTAAGAACAGAGGACGCAGAGCAAATGAGGTTATTTTAAGCTGAGGCGGACGGGAACGTTTCATCTGTCCCGGGGTTATTGAATTTAGTCTGAATTGAAAAATAGTCTTGTTATATACTATGAAAATTAGTATAATAAAATATTGTGTTGTACTTTTAATTTTTTATAGAACGGAAAGAACAATCATATAGATAAAGTGGACTTTTTATGAAGGGTGGAAGAATTATTTCAGATGCAAAGATTGAAGAATTCAAAAACATTAACAGTAGTTTTCTCGGTGGCTATAGTGCTCGTAATAATATGCCTATATCTGAATTCTTATTTAGATAAAATCAACCGTTACAAGGATACAGGAAGCACATATACGGACTCTGCCAGAACCGGCAGTGTTTCAAATCAAACAGGTAACAATAAACCTGAAGCCGGAAAGGAAACATTACTGGCTGATAAAAATATAGTTAACATATTGCTGATTGGTCATGACAAGAGGGTTGGGGAAGAAACATCAAGATCTGATTCAATGATTATCGCAACTTTGAATAAAAAGTCAAATTCCATAAAACTCACATCCTTGATGAGGGATATGTATGTAAAGATACCGGATTATGATTATAATAAAATAAATTCTGCCTATGCCTTTGGGGGAAAGGATCTTCTGACTGAAACCATAGAGGAAAATTTTTCAGTGGGAATAGACGGATGCATAGAGGTTGATTTTACAGGATTTGAAAAAATAATTGATAAAATAGGTGGAGTGGATATTGAACTTAACAGGGATGAGGCGTATTATTTAAACAAGAAGTGCAAACTGAGCCTTACCGAAGGAATAAGCACTCTCACAGGCGAGACAGCTTTGGAATATGCCAGAATAAGATATGTGGGAAATGATGACTACGAGCGTACGGAACGGCAGAGAAACATGCTTACGGCTATGTTTTTCAAAGTCAAGGGTTTAGGAGTAACAGAATTAATGGATCTGGCAGATGAAATTTTACCTTTGATAACCACGGACTTAACTAATTCACAAATTTTAGGGCTTGTCAGCAGAGTGATTCTGATGGATGTGTCGGGTATAGATACATTCCGTATACCTGCAGACGGAAAATTTAAGCCGGACACAATTGACGGCATGTCTGTACTGGTGCCTGATTTGCCTGAAAATAAGGCTTTGTTGAAAGAATTCATAGGTTATCAGGAATAAAACACAGTCATAACTGTGTGGGAGTAACACTAACTAAGGCAGGATTAATCAAGTAAGATTGGCTGGGATGTGAGAGTTTGGAGAAGCGTAAAAAAAACAGTAATTTTGTTTCATCTTTTGCAACATTTATAATTGTTGTTATTCATTCGGTATTATTTTTGTTTACCTGGTATACTTTTTATAAATTTAAAATAGCGGATCCTTTTTATGAGAAAGGAACTTTGCTTCTAATATCTGTATATTTATTGCTGTTTGTGTCATTTTCCAACATTTACGGCGGTTTTAAAATAGGGTATTACAGGGTGTCCGACGTAATATACTCCCAGATAATTTCTATTATATTTGTAAATATAATAACATATTTTCAAATATCTCTTATTGCCAGGGAAATGCTTAATATTGTCGGTATTGTGGTTATGACAATTGTACAGGCTCTTGTTACAATACTTTGGGCTTATATATCCAATAAGGTGTATTTTAAGCATAATTCTGCCATGAAGGTTGTCATTATATATGGAAATGAGGATGTTTCGGTATTTATTAAAAAATTAAGCATGAGACCTGACAAGTATAATATTTGTGAAATGCTGAGCATATTTATGGGAGAGGATGCCATAGTGGAAAATATCAGTGGTTGTGATTATGATGCGGTTATGCTTTATGATATTGAATCGCACCTCAGGAACAAGATATTGAAGTATTGTTATACTAATTCATTGAAGGTATATGTTACTCCTAAGATATCGGATATTATTGTGGGTTCTTCTGACAGGCTTCATCTGTTTGACACTCCCTTATTAATATGTAAAAATGAAGGGTTGTCATATGAACAGAGATTGGTTAAGAGAATGGTTGATATAATGGGTTCATTGCTTCTTGTTGTTTTGACTTCTCCGATTATGATCGTTGTATCTGCTGCAATCAAATTCAGTGATGGAGGTCCGGTTCTTTTTAAACAGGAAAGACTGACGATTGACAATAGGATTTTCACGATTTATAAATTCAGAAGTATGGTTACAGATGCTGAAAAGGATGGTGTTGCCAGGCTGGCAAGCAAAAATGATGAACGAATTACTTCTGTGGGAAGGGTCATAAGGAAAATACGCCTGGACGAGTTACCTCAGTTATTCAATGTTTTGTGCGGGGATATGTCATTGGTGGGACCTCGGCCTGAGCGTCCGGAAATAGCTGGGAAATATGCTGAAATTATACCTGAGTTTAACTTCAGAACAAAGGTGAATGCCGGAATTACAGGATATGCCCAGGTGCTGGGCAAGTATAACACTACGGCATACGACAAGCTTAAGCTTGATTTATTGTATATAGAGAATTATTCTCTGGTGCTGGATATAAAGCTTCTTCTTATGACGCTGAAAATACTTTTCATACCGGAAAAAGCGGAAGGGGTTGATAAGGGTGAAGTTTTGCCGGGAGAAATGTTTTTTATTAAAGATAATAAAGAAGCCTGAGGGTTTATAATAGTTTTTTCTTAATACCATTAATGCTGTAATTTAAAAAATAAATTGAAGATTTCACAATTCCCATTTTTTCTTGTCTGCGGTATATTTTATATCTGTTTACAGCAGCATTGAATTTATTAAAGGACCTGCTGTCGGAGCTTATTCTGTATACCATGAGCACGTCTTTAATTCCGGTAATATAAGTATTATTTCTTGTAAGAGATAGCCATAGGGAATAATCTTCATGATAATATATGCTATCCATTTTATTATTAAGAAACAGTTTTTTTTCTATAACTACGCTGGAGCAGCCTATATAATTTTCTTTTAACAGCATTTTGTATGTAATTTTTTCGGGCACTATGTAGTCGGTTTTTATACTTTGATTTAACTCGTTAATAAAACTGTAGGAGCAGCAGCATATGCTGCAGCCTGTTGAAATAATTGCCTGTTTCTGGATTTTCAGCTTGTTTGGATGCCATAGGTCATCACTGTCAAGAAAGGCTATGTACTCGCCTTGGGAGGATTCTGCTCCTTTATTTCTTGATGTGGCAACCCCTATATTTTGAGTGTTGTTTATGACAGTAAGGTTTTTAAATTTATTTTTATATTTTTCAATTATTTCAGGGGTTTTATCGTCAGAGCAGTCGTTTATCAGTATAACCTCAAAGTCCTGACATGACTGAGACAGTAAGCTGTCTAATGTGTATGAAAGTGTTTTTCCAGCGTTATATGCAGGTATGATTACAGAAAAAAAGGGATTCATCATTGTCCTCTCGTTTGTTTGTTTACATTTATTATAGTGCATCTGCTATATAAAAGCCACAGTATTTAAACAAATAAATTAATTATAAGGAGCCTGGGATGGCTGATAAAGAAAAAATAAAGAAAATTGTGTATTCTGTATATAAAAAATTACAAAATAATGATATCATTGTTAACATGGTTAATTATATATACATCTATGTATTCCCGATTTTTGAAAGGGACATGAGACCATGCAGGTATACTGAGTATGATATGCAAACAGATAAAACGTATGAGAAAGAGGAATTTAGGGATATTACTAAAATCAAGGCTGCATTTATTTGTGACGAAATGACCTACAGGTGTTTTAGCCTTGAATGTGACTGCGTTTTTTTGTCACCTCATAACTGGGTTGATACAATGAAAAGCTTTAAACCGGATTTATTGTTTTGTGAATCGACCTGGTCGGGTATTGACGAATATAAGGATTGCTGGAGGGGGAGGGTTTATAAAAATAATAAATTAAAATTTGAAAATAGGAAGGTATTGTTTCAAATTCTTGATTACTGTAAAAGGAATAATGTAAAAACAGTGTTCTGGAATAAGGAGGACCCTACCTTTTTTAATCATGAAGTATATAATTTTGTTGATACGGCAATGCATTTTGATTATATATTTACTACTGACAGAGAGTGTGCTGATAAGTATAAACTATCAGGACACCAAAATGTTGAGGTTTTGATGTTTGGCTTTTCTCCGAAGTTGTACAATCCGTCATGTAGTAGTGTAAAAGAAGATTCCTGCATATTTGCGGGAAGCTGGTATTCGGATCAGCCTGAAAGGTGCAGGGATTTGGAGAATATTTTAGAGTTTGCTATTCAGAATAAAATGAATCTTAAAATATATGACAGAAATTATAATACAGGTAATCCTGTTAATATGTTTCCGGATAAATATAAGGAATATATAAGCAAGTCGGTTGAATTTACCAGGCTTAACCATATTGTGAAAGAATCTAAATATGCAATAAATATAAATACAGTTACCGAATCTGAAACAATGTTTGCCCGAAGAGTATTTGAAACCATGGCGTGTAATACTTGTGTTATCAGCAATAAATCAAAGGGCATGAAACAACTGTTTGGGGATGATGTATGGTTTTTGGGGGAGAATTTTGATATCGGTCTTATTCAGGAAAAATGCAGGAGAAATGTGGACAGGGTATTTAAGAAGCATACCTGTAAAAAGAGGCTGGAGCAAGTACTGGATACAGTCAATATAGATTACAAAGATATGGAAAGCGGAATAGCGGTTATATATAGAAACGAGGATATGTGCAGATGCAGAGCGCATTTTGGCACAATCGACTGCGCGAATAAAAAAGGATATGTTCAAAATGACTCGGTGTTTACATCATTGGATGGAAGTGTTTTTACTATGTATGAAATGTGTGAAAGCAGTGACTGCGGATATTTTATTTTAGTTGATTTTAACAATATAAGCAACATGGATATAGAATCGGCTATAGGGCATTTTTCCTACATTGATGAAGATACCGGCATAAGGATCGGGTCGCCTGCTTATGAGTATATAACTGACAGCAGCAATATAAATACTGTGTTCAGCATAAAGAAATTGAAAACTATCTTAAATGATGATAGTATTAACACGAAAAAATATTTAATTTGAATTACTGATCTGAAGGAAAAGTTATGATAGATAATATAAGAACGGTTATTATGGAAAATTATAATAACCGCATAAGAACAATGAGGTTGGCATCATATGAATTAAAGTCACAGAATAACGGAACGTATTTAGGTTTTTTATGGAATTTTATAAATCCTGCTTTGCAGATATTTGTGTATTGGTTTGTTTTTGCTATTGGTTTAAATGCGGCTGCACCAAGAGGGGATTATCCCTATATAATTTGGATGATAGTAGGAATTATACCATGGTTTTATATAAGCACAGCCATGCTGTCTTCGTCAAATTCCATATATGCCTACAGCGGGGTGCTTAAGAGGATGTATATACCATTGTCAATAGTTCCTGTAAAGGCTGTTATTACTGCCCTATTCAGTCATCTGCTATCCATGGTTGTAGTATTTCTGGTAATATTTATTTCGGGCTATAGTGTCAGTATATATACATTTCAGCTTCCTTATTATATATTATGCAGTATTGCATTTTTAATTGGGTTTTCCTTATTTGCATCCTCTGTTACAGTAGTGTTCAGGGATTTTCAAAAAATCTTAAATTCCGTTGTAAGATTGTTGTTTTATATTACACCGGTTGTCTGGAGTCAGGAAAATCTTCCGGAGCACCTTAGATTTATACTTAAATTAAATCCCCTTGCTTATATAATTGACGGTTACAGGGATTGCATATTGTATGGACGAGGACTTGAATGGCACTGGAAACAGGGTATATATTTCTGGATAGTAACGGTTGTTTTGTTTGTAATAGGCTGCAATGTGCATATGAAATTCAGGGAAAAATTTATTGATTTAATATAGGGGTATGGAATGGGAAACGTTGAAAAAAATGAAAGCAATAAAAGAAACGAAGGTAATGAAAAAAATGAAAGCAATGTAACGATTGAATGTGTTAATCTATTTAAGAAGTACCCCCTTTACAAAAGGGACTCGGAGAAGTTAAAGGGTCTACTGTTTAACAGCTTCAAGCCTGAGGAATTTGCCGCTCTTTCCTGTATTAACTTAAAGGTTGAAAAAGGAACGATATTAGGGATTATTGGGCTGAATGGTTCAGGAAAATCAACCCTGGCAAGTATTATATCAGGAATAACCTACCCTACGGAAGGTACGGTTACAGTCAACGGTGATGTGAGTATGCTTTCCGCAGGTGCAGGGATGGAAAATCAGCTTACAGGTGTAGAAAATATTAAATATAAGTGTACATTGCTTGGATTCAGCAAAAGGGAGATAAGTGAAATACAGGAAGACATAATAAATTTTGCTGATATAGGGATACATATTAATCAGCCTTTGAGGACATATTCCAGCGGCATGCGTTCGAGACTGGGGTTTGCCATATCCGTCCACATCAACCCTGATATTTTAATAATAGATGAGGCACTGGCGGTAGGGGACAACAGCTTTACCGACAAATGTCTGGCAAAGATGGATGAATTCAAGCATAATGGGAAAACAATATTGTTTGTAAGCCATTCTGTAAGTCAAATGGAGACATTCTGCGACAGGGTAATGTGGCTTCATAAAGGTAAAATACTGGGCATTGAAAAACCTGAAGATATTATAATGCCCTATTGCGGTTTTGCAAGAGAATTTAACGGAATGACATCGCCGGAACGGTCTGTATTTAACCCTGTTCTTGAAGATTATCAGAACAAATACTTAAGGAAGTAGTTAAAATGCCTATATCAAGCACAAAAATAGGGAAAATGGTCATTGAGGGCTTTGACAGCGACTATGTTTTCCAGACAATCAGTAAAACAAATAATTATTATGAATATGAAATTTTAAATAGCTGGAATAAATACTTAGACAATGCAAAAGTAATTTTTGATGTTGGGGCTAATTTGGGGAATCATACAATTTATTGGTGGGAAAAACTTAGCCCAGATGTGATTTACTCATTCGAGCCGTATTTACCAAGTTTTGAAAGACTTAAAAGTAATATTGAAAAAAATGGGATTAAAAGTGTCAGAACAATAAATAAAGGTGTTGGAGAGAGGAAAGGAAGGGCATCGGTACAAAGTTTTGATGATTCAAATTATGGCGCCACCTCATTGAAATATGAAGATGAATTAAGTTCCGGGACAATAGAAATAATTGATTTAGACAGCTTTGTTGGAGAAAATAATATAAACTCTGTTGATTTTATTAAAATTGATGTAGAGGGTTTTGAATTATCTGTTATAAAGGGAATGGAAAAGATACTGGACAGGCATAAACCGGATTTATGGATTGAAGTAGGGACGGAAACATTTAAACAGATATTTGATATTCTTATTCCTCTTGGTTATGTAATTTCTGATATAGAGGGGTTTAATGTGCTTTTGCTTAATGAGTGCAGGCATGACAAAATTGATGAAGTTGATTATTATAAAGTATTAAATGCCATGTTTTACAATTTAAACAGGACAAACATATATTATAAAAATTATATTACTTCAAAACAGTGGCTGGAAGTCAGAAATGAAGCATTAAATAAAAAAATAAAGGAAAATGATGAAATAAAGTCGAATTATGTCGGGCTGAAAGATAAATATGACATAGAACTTAAACAGTTAAACGAAAAAAATCAGATTTTGCAAAAACAATACGAAGAAGAAAAAGGTCTGCATATAAATGATTTAACGGAATATTATCAGGAGCTGAAGAATGAAGAAGAGCTTATAAAAAGCCTTAAGTCCAGTATACAAAAACTTGAGGTCCAAAACAGCTATTTGAAGGCTGAAAATTCTGAATACAAAAGAAAGCTTTCTAAAATTACTGACACGTGGCTGGGAAAAATCGGCCTGAAGGCTTACAGGCTGCTGAAAAGATGTAAGAATAAATTAAAAAGATGACTGGTGAAGAGCATGGCAATTGATACAAAAATGATCGATGAAAAGTTAAAACAAATAGATGAAAGCAAAAAAAAATTAAGAAACCTTTTGGCAAGGTACGGTAAGGATATGGATGAAATTGACAGGGTTGATGTTGATTATAAGCCTGAGTTCAATTTAAACTGCAATGGTTTAAAAGAGCTGAGGGTTGCCTGTGTTATGGACAGGTTTACGCTGGACAGCTATCGGTATGAGTGCAGACTGTTTGAACTGACTCCGAAAGGTTGGAAAAAAGAAATAGATGAGTTTGTTCCCCATTTATTGTTTATTGAATCCGCATGGCAAGGGAAAAACGGGCTGTGGTACAAGAAAATTGCCAACGGAAGCAAAGAATATTTTGAAATGACCTGCTATTGCCGGGACAAAGGAATACCTGTTGTTTTTTGGAATAAAGAGGACCCTGTATATACGGATGTTTTCATGGCTGCCGCAAGGATGGCTGACTTTGTTTTTACAACAGATATAGACTGCATTAAGAAGTACAAAGAAACTTTAAGGCATGACAATGTGTATCACCTGCATTTTGCGGCTCAGCCTGAAATACATAATCCTATTGAAAAATTCCAAAGGAAAGATAAATATTGCTTTGCGGGTGCATATTATCACAGGTATAAGGAAAGAGCAGAAGTATTCGATAAATTTGCGGAATTTTTTATAAATACCAAGGGTTTTGATATTTATGACAGGAATTATAAAAATGCCAGACCGGAGCATGCATTTCCCTCCTTCTACAATAAATATATATTGGGTGGGCTTGATCCGGGTGAAATAGATATAGCATACAAGGGTTATAATTTCGGCATTAACATGAATTCCATCAGTCAGTCTCAAACAATGTTTGCCCGCAGGGTTTTTGAAATGATGGCTTCAAATACTGTAACGGTGGGTAACTACTCAAGGGGTCTGAAAAACTATTTTGGTGACTTGACAATATGTACTAATGATGAAGATACGCTGGAAAAGTATGTTAATAATTATTGCGGTGATGATGCAGCTTTGAGAAAGTACAGGCTGCTTGGACTAAGAAAGGTTCTGCAGGACCATTTGTATGAAGACAGGCTGGATTATGTAGTAAAAAAGGTTTTTGGCAAAAGCATGAAAAAGAAATTACCTGAAATAGAATCCGTAGCTTATGCCCACAATCCGGATGACGCAGGCAGAATAATTGCAAGCTATAAAAAACAGAGCTATATAAATAAGTGTTTGTACATAATTGTAGATAATGATTTTCAAATACATTCTGATTCTGAGGATATTAATATAATAGATGAAGCTGAATCGAGGAACAAGCTGTCAAGAGAATTTAACAGCGATGATTATATTGCTGTTATCAGTCCGGATGATTATTATGGCTGCAACTATTTTCTTGATTTGATACTGACAACAAGGTATGGTGATTTTTCGGGAATAGGTAAGGGAAATTGCTGTAAAGGTGCTAATGCAGTATTGGAAGTTGATGAAAAAACTGATTTCAGGTACAAGTATGTAAATGAATTACATAAAGAACGCTCTATATTTAAAATAGGGAGCGTGTCTGATAATTCATTATATGAGTTTGCCCTTCCGGGCGTAATTCATATGGATGGGTTGTTTTCTGTGGATGAGTTTAACTATTGTGCAGAAAATAAACAGGATTCGTGCCCTGCTGTGGATGATATTGTAATTTACGACTATGGACTTACATTAAAAGATATTGAACAGGTTTCGGAAAATATTAAGTATGACAAATTAAGTACAAATGGGATAAGGATAGTATGTGATGATATTGTTAGATTCAGCAAGATTCCTGCAAAATCAAAGGTTTCATATAAAAAGAATAATGAAAAGTTACTTATAGAAAGTAATCTGGATGAGGATGTTCATAAGTACATTTATATGGAAAAGTTCTTTGAAACAGCGGAATGTGTTGAAGATGGCAAGATGTCGTTAATGTTTAACGGCTCCGGAAATTTGGATCTGACGGGAGTATGTGTGTTTTTTGATAAGGCAAAAAACAAGATATCTCCGGTATTTACACAAATGAACAGATTGGTAGCGGTAGATGTGCCTTCAAATGCTGTATATATGAAATTGGGCTTCAGACCTAAAGGTAAGGGCAGCTGTGAATTTTCTGATATTTTTATTGGCGCTGACGTAAGCTCAAATCAAAGGGGATGTTTTTTATCTCGTTCCAATGTACTTGTATTGACTAACCAGTATCCTTCACCCAATTCACTTTATAGAAATATGTTTGTTCATAAGAGGGTTCAAAGCTATAAAAATGAAGGTTATGTTTATGATGTTATGAGGATGAATATATATGCCGGGGACGAATTCAGCGAATTTGAAGGTATAAATATTATTGAAGGACAAAGTGAGGCTCTGAGTGATATTTTGAATAGCGGTGCAATTGATACGGTTTGTGTTCATTTCCTTGACCGGCAAATGTGGAGTGTATTACAAAACTTTCCAAAGAAGATAAGAATTATAGTATGGCTGCATGGAGCAGAAATACAGCCCTGGTGGAGGCGTGAATATAATTACAATTCTGAAAGTGAACTGGAAAATGCGAAATCAGAATCAAGTATAAGACTTAAATTTTGGAAGGATATCTTTGATAATATAGGTGGGTATAACATTCATTTTGTATTTGTATCGAATTATTTTGCCGAAGAAATATTTGAAGATAATAAAATCACATTGCCGGAGAATAAATATTCTGTTATTCATAATTGTATTGATACGGATTTATTTAGTTATAGAGCAAAACCAAGTGAACAGAGAAAAAAAATATTATCCATAAGACCCTTTGCAAGCAATAAGTATGCTAATGATTTAACTGTAAAATGTATTTTAGAATTATCAAAAAAACCGTTTTTTTCTGACTTGAATTTTAAAATAGTTGGTAATGGGGAATTATTTGATTCAGTTCTAAAGCCCTTAAAAAGGTTTAAAAATATTGAATTGAAAAGAGGATTCCTCAGACAGGATGAAATTGCTGAATTGCATAAAGAATATGGAATATTTATTACTCCGACAAGGATGGATGCCCAGGGAGTATCAAGAGATGAAGCTATGTCTTCGGGGTTAGTTCCGGTTACAAATGCTGTAACTGCAATACCGGAATTTGTTGATAATAATTGTGGTATCCTTGCTGAGGGAGAAGATTATATTTCAATGGCAGAAGGAATTGAGAAATTGTACAATAACCCGGACTTATTTTTGAAGATGTCAAAAAATGCGGCAGACAGGGTAAGGAATCAAAGCTCCAAAGCCTATACAATAGATAAAGAGATTCAATTAATCAATGGGAGCAGGTAGTATGTCTTTAAATAATATGCCTTTAAATAATAAAAACAACTTAAATGAACCGGTAAAATGTCCTGTAAGTATTTTTGGAAGTTGTGTTTCGAGGGATCTTTTGGAATTTGACAGACATTTTTTCAGTTTGAAAACATATGTTGCTCGTCAGTCAGTTGTATCATCTGTATCTGAACCTGCTAAGCTAAGAATTGATGATATAAAGTTAGAGTCGGATTTTCAAAAAAACCAGGTATACGGAGATATGGTAAAAAACACTTTTGAAAGGTTTAGAAACGACGGAAGCAAGTATCTGATAATTGATTTAATAGATGAAAGGTTTAAGCTTGTTGATTATGAAGGTACAATCGTGACATGCTCTTCCGAATTTGTAAAGGCTGATATTACGGATAATATAAAGACGATAGAAAGAGTATTAAAAAACAAGCGTAATGTTTTTACGAAAAAAAATTTTTGTAAATATATGATAAAGGACATAGAACTTGATTACTACATGAATAAGTTCTGTAAGGAAGTCCTTTCTGTTTACAAAGGTGAAAATATTATAATACATAGGGCTATGATGCTTGATTACTATAAAGATAGTTTCGGAGACATAAATAAATTTGGTTTGAGCTATATAAAAAATAACAACAAGATAAATAGTTTGTTGGATTATATGTATGATTATTTATGTAAAAAATTAACTAAAGCTAAAGTTATAGATATATGTGACGGATATGTGGCTGATTCCGGGCATAAGTGGGGGTTGGCACCTATGCACTATCAGGAAGAGTATTATATAAAAGCACTTAAATGTTTGAAAGGGTATGTAATCTAAAGGAGTTAAAATGCTTAACGTAATAGGACAAGGATATATAGGACTACCCACTGCTTTGATGTTTGCAAAAAGCGGCATGGAGGTAGTCGGTACAGATTATAATGAAAAATTGATTACTTCATTAAAAAATAAAAAGCTGACTTTTAAGGAAAAGGGTTTGGATGAGCTTTTTGAGGAAGCTATATTGAACGGAATTAAGTTTTCAACTGAGTATCAAAAATCAGATACATATATTATTTCGGTTCCAACTCCTTATATAAAGGAAAGCAAGAAGCTTGACCCTAAATATGTGATATCTGCCGTAAAGACAGTTCTTGATGTGTGTGAAAAGGGTGCGGTAATTATAATAGAATCTACCATTTCACCCGGCTCTGTTGACAAATTTGTACGTCCTGAAATAGAGAAAAAGGGATTTGTCATTGGAGAAGATGTACATCTGGCACATGCTCCGGAAAGAATAATACCGGGAAATATGCTATATGAGCTTGAAAACAACTCAAGGACTATTGGAACCGATGACTCCAAAACGGGTCAAAAAGTTAAGGAACTTTATTCTAAATTTTGTAAGTCCGAAATTGTACTTACAGATATAAGGTCTGCGGAAATGTCTAAAGTAGTGGAAAACACATATAGAGATATTAATATTGCCTTTGCAAATGAACTGGCTAAAATATGCAGAAAGGATAATATGGATGTATATGAAATAATAAGGACTGCCAATAAGCATCCCAGAGTTAATATATTGCAGCCTGGTCCCGGGGTGGGCGGACATTGTATTTCGGTTGACCCATGGTTTTTGGTGGGAGATTATCCTGATTTAACAAATCTTATATTAACTGCAAGAAAAATAAATGATTCAATGCCTAGCCATGTATTAAAGAGAATAAGAGATATTATGAGGGAGCATAACATAAATGATGTGTCGAGAGTTGGTCTGTATGGCTTGACGTATAAGGAGAATGTGGATGATACGAGAGAAAGCCCGACACTTCAGCTTCTTGAAAGAATGGATGAAAATTTATCCTTTGGGGTAAAGGTGTATGATCCCTTTATAAATGAAAGAATTGTTGAACATCAGTTTATGAATTTTGATGATTTTATAAATGAGGTAGATATTATAGTAATAATGGTTGGTCATGCTCACATTAAAAATAATATGCATCTTATAAAGGATAAATTAATATTGGATACCAGAAATATATGTGATTTTGATGGTGTATATAAACTGTAGCAAAATTTAACTACCATAGGAGCAGCACATGATTTTAATTACCGGTGGAACCGGCTATATCGGTTCACATACAGCAGTAAAATTATTAGAACAAAATGAAGAAATAATAATTTTAGATAATCTTTGCAATTCAAAAAAAGATGTGCTTGACAGCATAGAAAAGATAACCGGCAGGCGGCCAAAATTCTCTCAGACAGATTTGTTGGATACTAACAAGTTAAACCGGGTATTTCAGCAAAACCAAATAGATTGTGTAATTCATTTTGCCGGTCTGAAATCAATTGGAGAATCAATTGAAGAACCTTTGAAATACTTCAATAACAACATAACAGGAACAGTAAATCTTCTGATGGCAATGAAAAAATATAATTGTAAAAAAATTATCTTTAGTTCGTCGGCATCCGTTCACGGTACTGCTGAAACAATGCCTATAACTGAAAGCTCGTCCCTTGGAGTCACAAATCCATATGGCAGGACAAAGCTTGTTATTGAAGACATGCTTAGGGATTTGTATGTGTCGGATAATGGACTTGGTATTGTGCTGCTAAGATATTTTAACCCCATAGGAGCTCATAAAAGCGGGCTTATCGGTGAAAATTCAAATGGAGTTCCAAACAACCTGATGCCATATATTTGCAAGGTAGCAAAGGGAGAATTTCCATACCTGAATGTGTTCGGCAATGACTATGACACAGTTGACGGTACGGGGGTCAGAGACTACATACATGTTGATGACTTGGCTGCAGGTCATATACAAGCATATGAAAAAATTAAATTTGCTAATGGTTTGTATACATACAATCTTGGAACAGGAAAAGGCTATAGCGTGTTGCAGGTAGTTAATGCGTTTGAAAGTGCAAACAATATTAAAATAAATTACAGAATAGCACCCAGGAGAGCCGGAGATATGGCAGCAGTATATGCTGATACCAAAAAGGCAGAGTCTGAGCTAAGATTTAAAGCTCAATATGGAATAGATGATATGTGTAGAGATTCATGGAATTTTTATAAACATTCGTAAGGACACGGGGACGTTTCACCTGTCCTGCGGTTATTGAAAATACTTTTCATTCCTGAAAAAAAGGAAGGGGTTGATAAGGGTGAAATTTTGCCGGGAGAAATATTTTTTGTTAAAACAATAAATAAGTTTGAGGTTAATAGTAGTATGCAGTTTAAGGCTTGGTAAAAGAATTTCAGAAGGCACAGAATAAAAACAACTGGTTTACATGCAAAGTCTATTTTCCTAAGATCCTAATTTTTTCGATTGATTATTTTCTAAGCAAGAAATATAATATGTTAAGATGAAATTGAGAGGAAACCATGATGGAATATATCAGTGTAAGAGAAGCGGAAAGATGGGGATTAACCGCTCGGATGATCAATTACTATTGCATGGGCGAGCGTATTGATGGAGTGCGGAATATTGCAAATGTATGGCTCATCCCCAATGACGCCGGGAAGCCTGAGGACGCGCACAAAGGGAATGGACGTTGTCGTGCAGGTAGTAATGAGGGGTGTGACATATGAACCCATTACTTTCATCTATTCGCAGCAGATTTTTTGATAAGAACCTCAATTTTCGGGTGAGGCTATTTAATGTGCTGGCCATGGGCGGCACTGTCATCAGCTTGGCTATGGCATTGATTGGCATAGGGACAAGTGTGGGGCTTTGGAATATCGCGGTAAACTTTATTTCAGCAGGGCTCTCCTATGCCCTGCTCTGCTATTCCCAGAGAAGCGGTCGGTATCAACGGTGTTATCTCATTACCATTGTCGCTATTTTTATGGTGCTGTTTCCCATTATGTTTTTCACGGCTGGCGGATACAACAGCGGGATGCCCAGCTTTTTCGTGTTTGCAGTTGCTTTCACCATCCTGATGCTGGAGGGGAAAAAGGCCATTGTGATGTCCGCTTTGGAAATTTTACTCTACCTTTCTATTTGCATCATCGCCTTTCGCCATCCAGAATGGGTAAATGGGTGGAACACGGAGCAAGACTTGCTCACCGATGTGATCGTAGGCTTTGTATCGGTCAGTGCCGTGCTTGGCACCATGCTCTACCTCCACTTTAAACTATATAACGAGCAGCAGAAGATACTGGATGTGCAAAACCATCTCCTGGAGCGAACCAGTCGTGCGAAGACGGAGTTTCTCTCCAACACTTCCCATGAAATGCGTACACCGCTGACGGTCATATCAGTCAACATACAGACGGTTACAGAAATCTTAGAGGACATGGACGAGACGGTAAAGGACGCAGATGCGGCGGAGCTGCTCCAAAGTGCCCAGCAGGAGATCATGCGGCTGGCTCGCATGGTTGGCGGAATGCTGAATTTGGCCTCTATGACTGAAAACACCGAGAAGCAGATGGTGAATCTTTCCACCCTCTTGCATAGCAGTGCCCAGATGCATTCTCTACATCTGAAAAAGCGAGGAAACTTTTTGAAAGTGAACATTGCGAATGGACTTACGGTATTCGGCACCGCCGATTTACTGGCACAGGTGGTGGCAAATCTCCTGCAAAATGCGGCTGCCTACACCCACCAGGGTGAAGTTACCCTGAGGGCGGAACAAGCAGGGAGTGAAATTTTGGTGGTGGTGACAGACACCGGAACGGGCATTTCAGCCGAGCTGCTGCCCCATGTATTTGAGCGAGGCGTTTCCACCGACGGCACCGGCTTCGGTCTGTATCTGTGCAAGACGGTGGTGGAATCCCATGGCGGGCGAATTTGGATTGAAAGTTGCCAAGGCAGGGGTACGTCGGTGTCATTTGCCCTGCCTGCCTATGAAGGGCAATTTGGAGGTGAGGACGCATGAGCGAAAAGCTGATTTTGCTGGTGGAGGACAACGAAAAAATCATGCAGGGCAATGAGCGTATGCTGAGGCGGCGTGGCTATGGAGTTGTTAAGGCGTTGACCCTTGAGGAGGCTCGCAAAGCTCTTGAGGTGCGGATGCCGGATCTGATTGTGCTGGACATTATGCTGCCGGACGGCAGCGGACTGGACTTTATGGCAGAGCTGCGGCGGCACTCGCAGGTGCCTATTCTTCTGCTGACCGGACTGACCACGACCGAGGACGTTGTGCGGGGTCTCACTGCAGGGGGCGACGATTACCTGGCCAAACCTTATGATTTCGGGGTTCTGCTGGCACGGGTGGAGGCTCTTCTGCGCCGGGCGGAACAAATCCCCGAAAAGTTGACCCGTGACCGCTTATCCCTTGATGTGACGGCGGGTGTTGCGATGCTGGACGGAGCCGATTTGCTGCTGACCCAAAAGGAATTTGCCCTGCTGCTGCTATTCGCACAGAATGCAGATCGCTTTATCAGTGCCGAGTATCTGTATGAAAAGGTGTGGAAGCAGCCTATGACAGGCGACAGCAACGCCTTGAGAAGTACGCTCAAGCGCCTGCGGGCAAAAATAGAGGGCAGCGGATATTGTATCACATTATCCAAGGGCGAGGGGTATCAGTTCGAGCGAGAATAACAGAGACAAAAAAGTTTTATGGTCAGTGTGGCAATTTTGACACACTGGCCACTTTTCATTTTAGGGAATGGTAAAATAAGGTGCAGAATATATAAATACATTGGCTTTTTTGCTTGTAGTTTTAGATGAGGAGGTGGGTTATGGAAATATGGTCTGAACAACCTGCAATGGAGCAATCAAAAATCGTCCGGGTCGAGGCCTTTGACGGAGATGCCTTTGGCATCACGCTGGAGAGCGGGCATACTATCCTGCTGGAGCTTGGGGAGAGGATCCACGAGCCGGTTTTTGCCACTCTCATTGAAAGCGGAGATTTCTGCAAACCTTACACCGATGGAGAGAAGCTCTTCTGGCCAGGCGGGGTGTTCCTTACCCTGAAAGAAATTTTGGAAATGCTGCTGTCTCATCGGAATGTAACGCAAAATCAAGATAATTATAAGGAGGAATGAAATCTATGAAACAAACATGGAAACAAATCGGCAGTATGCTGCTGGCACTGTGCATGGTGCTGACAATGCTGCCGATGACGGCATTTGCCGAAACCAACACAACGGATTCCGACACACCGCTGGGGAACATCGGTGAAATCATCGCCTTTGCGGCTTTGGATACGGATGTTGCCGCACAGTCGGAGGAAGTCGACCCGGCCGGCGACATCACCACTGCCGAGCAACTGAAAATAGCACTGGAAAGTGAAACGGACTCCACCGTCACCGTGTCGGAAAGCTTCACCCTGAACGATGCGGTAGAAGTGAAGGCCGACCATGCTCTAATCATCGACAATGGCGTCACTCTGACCATTGGCAACCTTTTATCCAGCGACGCAACGCTTACCGTTTCGGATAAAAAAACGCTGACGGTAAGCGGTGGCGGAACACTTGAAGTGAGCAATACCACCGCTTCTTCTTCTGGAGTTCAGGTGTGGGGGAGCATGATTGTCAGCGGCGGAAATCTAACTGTAAAAAACAGCGGTAAAAATACAACCGGTGTTTTTGCTTTCGGTTCATTAAGCATTGAAAACAGCAGTGTGTTATCCGTTGCAAATACAGGAACTAACACCGGTATTCTGGGAAATGTCACCATCCAGGACAGCTTGGCGACCATTTCCAATACAAATGGCAGCAGTTCAGAATGCGTTGGCATCTACCCTTACGCTCTTGCCATTGACAACAGTACCGTGATAATGAGCAACGACGAAAATAGTGCGGGTGTCCTTATTCGCAGCACAGATGTCCCTGTCCTGTTGAAAAACAATACCCATGTGATTGCTGCCGGAGAAGGAGCCGGTATTTACTTCGGTATAAATTCCGGTTCTTTGACGGTGGACGGTTCCATTCTGGAGCTTCATTCGGGAAACGGACTGGATTTAAGCGCTCCGGACGATGTTTCCTTCACCGGCCTTAACAGTGGAACTGTTAAGCTGGCACAGGGGGTACAGGTAGGCTATATCAATGGCAAAATGAAGGATCAGGGCTTTGTTTTAACGCAGAAATATGTTACCGTTGGTACCGCAGATACTACCCCTTCCGCAGACGGTCTAAGCGCCGGGGATTATGTGTGGGACGGCAGTCTCTTTGCCAAGGGCGGCGGTTCAGCACCCGTCGAAATCACTGGCTTTGCGGAGATTGCCAACCTAATCGCAGGACCAGCTGGAAACGCATCTTATATAGATACGGAGGCGGTTATTGCAGTGCTGGAGAATTATGTAACAGCCAATCACAGCGGCGGCACGGTTTCTTGGCCGGTAACCATTTGGACGGATACGGACGGCTATAACCCTGCTGCAGAGGGCAGCTATACCTTTACCGCCACCCTTGGTGCTGCTCCTGAGGGATATTCCAACAGCGGTGGGCACATTGCCACCATCGAGGTAGTGGTGAATGCACCGGGCGGCGGCATTCCCACCAGGGCCAGCATCAGCGGCACCATTAAGGGCAATGACACAAACAGCGGTATTAACGGCGCAACTGTGCAGTTAAAGAACACAAGCGGCGACTTGCTGGCTGAGTTCACAACAAACTCTTCCGGTCAGTATAGCTTCAACGATTTAGCAGTAGGAACCTATAGCATTAAGGCAAGCGCTACTGGCTACAGAAGTGGCACTGTGAGCAATATTGTTTTGCAAACTGCAAATATAAGCGGCGAGGATATAATGCTGACAAAAATAAGAGGCGGTGGCGGAGGAGACGAAAGAGGCGGTGGGAGTTCATCCTCCGGCACCACCCTCCCAGCAACCGTAACCAACCACAATGTTGATTCCACGGGTACTGTCAATCAGGCGGCCATCACCGACGAAGCAGCCACAGTGCTTAGCGGTACGTCACAGGGCGGTACGGCGGTCGTGCGCACGCAAAATGCCTCCAGCATCACTCCGGTGGTACTCGGCGCACTGGCTAACGAGGCAGAGGGCAAAAATATTGTCCTTCACGCAGATACCATGATCGGAAATGCGGTTCAGGGCAGGATTTATGTAGACCCCTCTAAGTTTACGGATCTCAAGGAGCCCATCAAGCTGGGCGTCTACACGGAAAGTGCAAAAACCGCTGCGACGACATCGTTCTTTGAGAAATTTTTCAACAACAATGTCGCAACTGTCAGCTTTGAGCAGCAGGGCAGTATAGGTGCAATGCTTGAGATTGCCGCCAAGGTTGATCTGACCGGCATGGATGTCACCAAGCTGGTGTTCTACAGCTACGACAAGGCGGCCAACGTCTATCGGCGTATCGAAAATCCCGCCTACTGGATTGACAAGAACGGATATCTGCATTTTACTACTCAATTCGCTGGTGATATTATCATCAGCGAGGGGGCGTTGGCTCTTAAAAACGGAGGTGCTAAATGAAAGCAAACTTTTTGAAAAAAGGAGTCGTTCTGATAGCGGCTCTGGTTCTCACGGCGGGATTATCGCTCACCGCCTTTGCTGCAGAATGGTCGGATATTGCGCCACAGGGCGCTTCCGAAGGTCAGGCGTGGCAGAACCCCTTTGGGGATGTGCGTGAGAATGATTGGTTTTATCATAATGTGGAGTATGCCTATGTGAACAGCCTGTTTTCCGGCACATCGGCTACTGCCTTCTCACCCGGCACACCCATGACGCGGGGAATGCTGGTGACGGTGCTGGGTCGTATGTCGGGCGCCGATGTGAGCGGCTATGTCTCCGGCTTTGAGGATGTGGATTCCGGAGCCTACTACGCAAAATATACCGAGTGGGCACGTGAAAAGGGCATCGTTTCGGGTGTGGGCGGCAACAATTTCGCTCCCGACGCAATCATCACCCGACAGGATATGGCTGTGATGCTGGCGCAATATGCGGCGGCAATGGGGCTGGAGGCTCCTGCCATGAACGCCGGGTCAGCCTTTGCCGATGCTGGGAGCATCGCCGCCTACGCCAAGGATGCGGCGACGGCTATGCAGAAGGCTGGAATAATCAGCGGCAAGTCGGATGGGATGTTCGACCCCAAGGCTGGTGCAACGAGGGCGGAGGTTTCTGCCATGCTGCACAGGTTTGTGGTTGTGTTCTCCAGTGGTGAGGGCGCAGTAACAGATTGACGGTTGTGAGGTAATCAAAGATAAATAAAGCAAGGGTGGTAAACGATGTGGTTACTGTCCTTGCTTTTTTCTGGAAGGACACGGGGACGTTCCGCCTGTCTTTTTTGCATAATACCGACAACAGGGGCAGTTCTTGCTGTCATGAATATAGGGCTTGTCTGAAAGCGTTATCTGGAGTATAATACAAAAATAACGTCATATAAGAAAGTATCGTATAGATATAGAGAAGAGAATTATGCCAGTTAGGGATAAAATAAAAGTAAGGTTATTCATTTTGTCAATGATTATTATAATATTTTCAGCAAGCAGCAGAGTTTATGCTGTGGATACTATGCTGAAGGTTGCCTTTGATCCTAATATGCCACCGTATCAGTTTGTTAAGGATGGTAAATATGCAGGACTGCATATAGATATTCTTGACAAGCTGGCAGACAGATATGGTTTTAAAATTGAATATATTCCTTTTATCAGTACGTCTAAATGTATTGAAGCTCTGGAAGATGGGCAGGTAGATATTGTTCTTGGTGTCATATTAAATGACAATATGAAATATAAGGCACTGTTAACTGACAGTATGTCTCAGTCATCTATATGTATGGTTGCTCATAACAGTAGAATCAAGGATGTGCAGAGTAATGTAAGCAGCATAATATCAACTTTTGAAGATGATACCATAAGATATTCTTTCATACATAATGTAAGCAACCTGAAATCCATTGTTGTTTCCAATCAGGTCAGGGCTTTTAATATGCTTGTTTCCGGGAAGGCGGATGTATTACTCGGAGTAAAAAACAGTGTGTTGTACCAGCTGGAAGAAGCAAATCTTGAGGATGACTATACAATAGTTAATAATTATATGGTTTCCATAGAGTATGGAATGGCTGTAAAACAGGGGGATGAAGAGTTACAGAAGAAAATAAATAATGGTCTGCATAATATAAGGATAAGCGGCGAATATGAAAAAACATATGATAAATGGATTAATGAGAACAAATACATGGTTGACAAGATGGTTAATAAGGTGATTTATTTTTTTCTTATAGTTTTTGCAATAATAGCGGCAGTATTTGTTTTTAATCTCAGACTAAATTTTTTACTGAAAAAGCAGGTTGATGAAAAGACGAAAGAACTTAAGAAGATAAATAATGATCTTGAATTCCAGATAATTGAAACAAGAAATAATAATGAATTAAAAAATTGTATAGTGGAAAACAGCCCAAGTGGGATTATTGTATTTGACAAGGAATGTAAGATAACGTTATTTAATCAAAGTGCAGCTGCATTGATGAATATTGCCGGTATGCCTATAGGACAAAGTGTTTTTGATATAAATCTTTTGAAAAATATGCTTATTGACAAAAAGCATGCATTATTTTTAAAGGATTCTAAGTTTTTAAATAAGGAAATTATCTTAGGAAAGGATAAAGGGAACAGTCGCTACAGATATAATATTTATCAGCTGTTTGATTTGAGCAGTGATGTGAGAGGGGCAATATTGACTGTGGATGATATTACAGAGGAAAGCAAGTTAAAAGAACAACTATTTGAAAGAGAAAAAAATAAAGCGCTCAATCAGATGATTGCAGGAATTGCACATGAGGTACGCAACCCTCTTGCTACAATAAAAACTTTTATCGAGCTTATTCCGAGAAAAATTGACAATGAGGAATTTCAAAGGCATTTAGTAGAACTTGTGCCAAAAGAGGTGGAGCGTGTAAGTAATCTTATAAAAAATTTAATTGATTATGCAAAACCGGAAATTAGCAGCATAGAAATAATTAATATAAGCGATCTGGTAAATTCCAGTACTTCCCTAATTGCTCATGTGTTGAAGAATGAAAGAATTACATTGAATACAGATGTGGACAAAGAGCTTACGATAGAAGCTGATGAGAACCAGGTTAAGCAGGTTTTAATAAATATTATTTTAAATAGTGCTGAATCGGTAAGGGATAAAATTAAAAATAGCAGTGAAAGTAAGGACAAATTAAATATTTTTATAAGGGCATGGGAGGATAAAGAGGTTATTTTTATTCAGATAACTGACGAAGGCATGGGCATGACCAGGGATGAAATTAAAAAATCTACGGATCCCTTTTTTACTACAAAATCAGTAGGTACGGGCTTAGGACTTTATATTTCAAAACAATACGTTGAAAAGAATGGAGGTACTTTATCAATAGAAAGTGAGAAATACCTATATACAAGAATAACGTTAAGATTTGGGAGGTAAAAATGAGGAAAAGTATTTTAATAATCGATGATGAAATTGGAATATGCACATCTCTTTCGTATGCACTTGAAGATAAATATGATGTTAAAGCTGTAACAAGTCCTTTGGAAGGTATAAACCTTATGCGGGAGGAATGTTTTAATATATGTTTGCTGGATTTGAAAATAGGAGGTTATAACGGTCTTGAGGTATTTGAAAAGATAAAGCTTATAGATAAAAGTATTATTGTTATTATAATGACTGCTTATGGTAGTATTGATTCCTCTGTTGAGGCAATGAAAAAAGGAGCATATACATATCTGACAAAACCTTTGAACCTTGAAGAGCTATATGTTGTAATAGAACAGGCTCTGTCTCATCAGCGGTTAAATGAAAAGGTTGAGTATTTAAGTCAGGAGCTGGAAAACAAGTATGTATATAACGGAATAGTAGGCAGAAGTCCATCTATGAAAACAATATATATGCTTATTGATAAACTTAAGGATGTAGATACAAATGTTGTAATAACAGGTGAAAGCGGGACAGGGAAGGAGCTTGTTGCAAGAGCCATACATTTTTCAGGAAAAAGAAAAAAGGAAAGGTTTGAGGAAGTAAATTGTGCAGCTATTCCCGAGACATTGCTTGAGGAGGAATTATTTGGGCATAAGAAGGGGGCTTTTACAGGAGCTACGGAAGACAGGCAGGGAAGGTTTGAAGTTGCAAATAATGGAACAATCTTTCTTGATGAAATAGGTGATATGCCTTTTTCACTGCAGGCTAAGCTGCTGCGGGTTTTGCAGCAAAAAGAGTGTTCGCCTATAGGTAGTAATGAAAAGAAAAAACTTAACATTAGAGTTATATCGGCATCAAACAAGGACTTAAAGACTATGGTAGAGTGTAAAGAATTCAGACAAGATTTATATTTCAGATTAAAAGTAGTTGAGATAAACTTGCCGGCTTTACGGGAAAAGAAGCAGGACTTACCGCTTCTTATAAACCATTTTATACAGCAGTATAATAATGAATTAAATAAAAATATAAAAGGTCTTTCCGCAAGGGCGGAGCGGAAATTAATGAGTTACAATTACCCGGGGAATATCCGGGAACTTTCTAATATAATTGAATATGCAATGGTATTGTCTAACAATGACTATATAAAGTTTGAAGATTTACCGGAGGATGTAAAGGGGTATGAGGAGGATGTAAGTCATGGAAATAATGTGTTTTCGGAGGATCTTGTGGGAATGACTTTGAAGGAAATAGAGGCTATTGTTTTGAAAGCAACTCTTATAAAAAATGGAGGTCGCATAAAGGATACAGCAGAAATGCTGAGCATAAGTGAAAAGGGACTGAGAAATAAGATACATTCATATAATATAATTGTTTGATAAAGAAATATTCGATAAACGGTTAAACGGTATTTTTTACCTGAACGGTAAAAAGTACCGTTTTATTTTTAAAAAATAATTATAAAATAAAAAAACATATACTGTTTATATTAAGGAAAACTTAACAAAATGCGGTGATTTCAATATTTATATGAATTCATATGAGTATGTGAATAAATAAAAGAGAACTGGTATGAATTTTGCTATTATTATAACAGGTTTTTCAAAACATGGTATACGTATGTTGAAATGCTTTATGAACACTACTAAATTTATAAGGAGTCATTTTATGAATGTGAAATTCGAAGAGTTACTTGATATTTTGAAGGAAGAAGTGAAGCCTGCATTAGGTTGCACAGGTCCTACGGTTTTTTCTTATGTTGCAGCTGAGGCCAGGGATGCTGTTGGAGGAACTCCAAAAAAGATTATTATAAAGGCGGATAAGGACAAGTGTGCTAAGGAGGATGATGTTGGAATTCCGGGAACACAGTATCGCGGAGTTAAGATTGCAGCTGCTCTGGGTGCCTTTGGCGGTGACCATAAGGCAAAGCTTGAGGTGTTGAATTCTGTTACTCCTGAGGATGAAAAAAGAGCGTATGATTTTTCATTATCGGACAATATTATTGTTGAGCCGGACTGGAGTACAAATGTAGTAGGTGTGTATATTGATATTACTGTAGAGACTGAAAACGGCATTGGACGGGCTGTGGTTGTACAAAAGCATACAAATCTTGTTTATAAAGAAGCAAACGGGAAAGCGATTGTTAATAAATCTTTTGACAGACTGGCTTCTATTAATGAAACTGCTGATCCTATTACCAATTATCTGATAAGTGATTTATATGAATTTGTAACTCAGATTCCTGTTGAAGAACTCTATTTTTTGAGAGAATCTGTGGAAATGAACAGCGAACTGGCTCAAGCTGCCCTAAATGATAAAACAGGCATTGGGTTAGCTTCTTCAATGATGAAAAGGGAGAACGGTAATTTCCTGGGGAGAGCAAAGGCTATGACTGCGGCAGGCTCCGAAGCCAGAATGGCGGGATACAATCTGCCGGCCATGGCATGTGCAACCAGTGGAAATGTGGGTATTACGGCATCACTGCCTCTTATCAGCATGGCGGAGGATCTTGGAAAGACAGAGGAGGATTTACTCCGAGCCCTGGCACTCAGCTTTTTAATGACAGTTATGTGCAAGAATCTTATTGGAAGACAGTCTGCTATGTGTGCATGTATGGTTGGTGCGTCCCAAGGTATAGCTGCCGGTGCTGTATTGTTATTCGGGGGTGGTGTAAAGGAAATTGAAATGTCGATTAATAATACAATTGTGAATGTGTTCGGTGTGGTATGTGATGGAGCCAGAATGGCATGTGCAGTAAAGCTGTCTTCTGCAATCGGGATGGCTATAGAAGGCGCAATGCTGGCTATGGATGGTGTTGCTGTTCCTGCGGATGAAGGGGTATGCGGCAAAACGGCGGATGATTCTTTAAAGTTCATGGGCAATTTCGCCAGGAATGGTATGGGGGAAACAGACATGATGCTATGTAAGTCACTTTATGCCAAACATCATGGCGAATAATAAAGAATTAATGGTTCTTCGTTGATCGGACACTTCTCCGTTACAGGAGATGATTGAAAAGGAGGGTAACATGAAAATTTATAAGAATGCAAAGATTCTTACTATGGGAACTGCAGGCATTATTGACAATGGTGTAGTTGTAGTTGACGGTAATAAAATTGTTAAAGTGTGTGAAGTTTCAGATTTTAATGAGAGCAATTACGATGGTGAGGTAGTTGACCTTAAATCAATGATTTTAATGCCGGGGCTTATAAATGGGCATCATCACAGCGCCATGTGGAAGAGTTATGGCAGGGTTGGCGATTTTAAACATGATGCAGCTACTCAGGCTTTTATGTGTGCAAGATTGTCTCTTGTGGCGCTGAAAAAAGGCGTTTTGGCAACAAGAGATTTGGCACATAAGGGTGATGGACACATGCAGCTGAAAGAATGCCGTGATAAGGGCGTGATTTTAGCTCCGAGAATCAGAGGAGCTATGGAAATTATTGCCCTGCCTAATGGAACAGCACCTAATTTCAGTGCTGAAATTTCTTCTGTGGATGAGCTAAGGGTGGAAATTTTGAGGCAAGCATCGCTCAGGACTGATTTCATTAAAATTGTTGCAAACAACGAAAGGATGACTCATATTGACTATGAGGATCTCACATGCCCATGGTTTTCACAGGAGCTTATGACGGCTGCGGTTAATATTTCTCATGAAGTGGGGCTTAAGGTTGCCGTACATGCAAATGGCAGGACAGCGGTAAACTGGTGTATAGATGCCGGGGTTGATGTTATTGAACATGGCAGATGTATTGATGATGATATGGCAAGGAATATGGTTAAAAAAGGAATAACTTATGTTCCTACACTGTCCGGACAAAAAGCTAATGCCACACCCGGTTGGGGCAGGGATGATATACAGCCAAGATACGCAGCCAGCTGGAAGCTGCTAATATCATCTATGAAGAGTACCGTTAAAAACGGAGTAAATATTGTAGCAGGTACAGATTGCCTTGGCTCTGTTTGTGAGGAAATTGTACTTCTTAATGAAGTGGGAGGCTTATCACCTCTTGATGCAATTGGCTGTGCAACAATAAAAGCTGCGAAGTTAATGGAAATGGATGATCAGATAGGCAGTGTGGAGGAAGGTAAACTTGCGGATTTTATAGTTGTGGAGGGAGATCCTTTGAAGGATCTTTCTATTCTGGAGGATAACGTAAAGTTTATATCGCTTGATGGAAAGTGGTATGATACTGACTGGTTTGTACATATGATTCCTGAATGCTCTTACTGGGCTGAAGGATTTTGATTAAGTGAATATATTATATGATGGAGGATATCATGAATAAAAAGTTTTTCACAAATTTAATGTGTTTTGTCTTAATTATATCCATGCTTCTAACAGGGTGTGGAGACGGAGGAGCCACTGATTCATCCTTTGCAGGTGATAAAACAGAAAAGAGAGATACTGTAACTGTAGTTGAGAAGGCGGATCTTCCCACACTGGATCCTATAGCTACGCCTGATCGCAGAATTCCTCTTTTTCAGATCTATGACACTTTGGTAATAGATGACAGCAAAAGTGAAAATGGCGTAGCACCTGCACTTGCAGAAAGCTGGGATATTTCTGATGACGCAAAGGAAATAGTTTTTCATATAAGAAAAGATGTAAAGTTTCATAATGGGGAGCCTCTTACGGCAGAAGATGTAGCTTTTTCAATTAACACTTCTATAGAATCTCCTTTCACCACTCAGCTGACATCATCTATGGAGTCTGCAGAGGTGGTTGATGATAATACAGTTTTAGTTAATTTAAAATTTGCATATAATCCTGCAATAAGATGTTTTTCATGTCCTGAGCTATCTATTATAAACAAAAAGGCATACGAGGATGATCCGATAGCCTATGGCAGAGAACCTATAGGAACCGGCCCCTACGTACTAAAGGAATGGGTATCAGGAGATAAGCTAATTCTTGAAGCGTTCCCTGATTATTACAGAGGTGAGGCAAGTATAAAAAATCTTGTATATAAGATAATTGGAGATGCAAGTACTGCATTAATTGCTCTTGAGAAAGGGGAGGTGGATGTCCTTGTGAATCCGGATCCGTCAAGCAGGCAAAGTATAATAGATAATGAAGATTTTGCATTTTATGAATGTAATGCATATGCCAACAACAGTATAGCTTTTAACAATTCAAGAGGTATATTCAGCAATCCGAAGGTAAGGGAAGCAGTGAGCTATGCAATTGACAAGGATGCCATTATATTAGGAGCTAAGGAAGGTATGGCAACTCGTGTAGAGTGTGCGGTTGTTCCCGGATATACCGGATATCCTGAAAATTTTAAGGGGCATCCATATGATCCTGAAAAGGCGAAGCAGCTTCTTGCCGAAGCGGGATATCCGGATGGATTTACGGTTAAAATGAAGACCATTGATTCAGAAATCTATAAAAAGCCAACGGAAATAATACAGGAACAGTTAAGAAAAATAGGAATTGACGTGGAGATAGATGTAATGGCACGTTCAAAATGGGTGGAAGATGTTCTGACAAATGGAGATTATGATATTACATTCTGGGCTACGATCGGTATTGTGGATGATGCTGACTTCTGCTTGTATTCACAATTTCATAGCAGTAACATGGGAGGTAACGGAAACTTTTCAGAGTGTAACATACCTGAATTAGATGACTTGCTTGAAAGAGGAAGAGCTTCTGTTGATGAAAATGAAAGAAAGGAAATATACGCAAAAGCATGTGAAATAATACGTGATAATAATGTAATATTGCCTATATATCTGCCCTACAGACAGATTGCAACAAATAAAGATCTGGAGGGTATTACGGTTAATGCCGCATTAAAAATATACTCCTATGGCTGGTCATGGAAATAAAAATGTGTAAAAAAACATATATTCGGGTAGAGTAACCTGCCCGGATGTTTATGGAGGTTAATATGATAAAGTATATTATTAAAAGATTTTTAATGATAATTCCTGTAATCATAGGCATTTCATTTTTGCTTTTTTCAGTAATGGAATTGACTCCCGGAGATCCGGCGAGATTAATTCTCGGAGAAACTGCTGCCCAAAGTGATGTGGATGCTCTGAGAGAAGAAATGGGACTTAATGATAACTTTTTTGTCAGATATGTAAATTATGTAGTTAATGCTTTGAAAGGAGATTTTGGAAATTCGTATATTACCGGACTTCCTGTATCAACAGAAGTAATTTCAAAATTTCCTGCTACTTTTAAGCTGGCTGTGACAGCAATGTTAATAGCTGTAATAATTGGAATACCTATCGGAATTATTTCCGCAGTGAAGCAGTATACGATTATTGATACGGTAAGTCTTATTTCATCACTGATAATGACTTCCATGCCCGGTTTCTGGCTGGGATTGATGCTTATACTTGTATTTGCCCTTAAATTGGATTTGTTTCCCGTAACAGGGGGAGACACCTGGATGCACTATGTACTGCCTTCGGTAACTCTTGCAGCATCAACCATGGCAATATTGATTCGCATGACAAGATCAACAATGCTTGAGGTTATAAGGCAGGATTACATAAGAACTGCAAAATCAAAAGGTTCAGGTGAGAGTAGGATAATATTTAAACATGCTCTAAGAAATGCACTTCTTCCTATAGTGACAGTAATAGGCATAAACTTTGCTGTCCAGCTGGGCGGGTCTATGATTATCGAAAACGTTTTTGCTATACCGGGTGTAGGCTCCTTGATGATTGAGGCGGTAAAGATGAAAAATACACCTGTTGTTTTAGCTTCTGTTATATTTGTAGCTTTATTGGGCGGACTGGTAAACCTGGCTGTAGACATATTATATATGTATATAGACCCAAGATTAAGGTCTCAATATGTAAAAGGATAAGGGTGTGATTATATGATAAATCAGGAAATGTTTGGTAATGCAACTAAAACTAAAGCTAAAACAAGTACGAAAAAAAGAAGTCAGATTAAATCAATTTGGTTTAGATATAGAAAAAATAAACTGGCAATGTTTGGACTTATTTTGCTTGGAATAATGATATTTTGTTCTATTTTTGCAAATCATTTTGCAGATTATGAGGCTGATGCGGTGTCCCAAAACATGAATGCCAGACTATTACCTCCCGATTCCGAGCATATTTTCGGAACAGATCAATATGGCAGAGATATGTTTGCAAGAATATTATTCGGGTCAAGGATATCTTTATCTGTTGGGTTGGCTACGGTAGCATTTTCGTTAACAGTGGGAGCTTTAATAGGTGCAGCCGCCGGTTACTATGGCGGAAGGGTGGACAATATACTTATGCGGTTAATGGATATATTATTGGCAATACCAGGACTTGTTATGGCGATAGCTGTTGTGGCGGCATTGGGACCGGGGCTGATAAATCTTATGATTGCAATGGGCATGGCAAGAATACCGCAATTTGCAAGAGTAGTCCGTTCAGCCATATTGTCCGTAAAAGGTCAGGAGTACATAGAAGCTGCAAAAGCTTGTGGGACAAAAGATGCAAGAATAATTCTTAAGCATATACTTCCAAATGCCATCGGACCCATAATAGTTCAGGCCACTTTAAATATGGGGACTGCAATACTTGGTATATCATCCCTGAGTTTCATCGGTCTTGGTATACAGCCTCCTACACCTGAATGGGGCTCCATGTTATCAGATGCAAGAAGTCAGCTGAGGTACTATCCTCACCTGGTTATAATACCTGGTATAGCAATCGTGCTTGCAGTTATGTCTTTTAATCTTATTGGAGATGGTTTGCGGGATGCACTGGATCCAAGGCTGAAGAATTAAGTTTATTAAATAAGAGGAGTGTTATTATGCCGGATAAATTGCTTGAAATAAATGACTTGAATGTTGTATATGAAACAGATGATGCCCTTGTTTATGCTGTTAACGGATTGGATTTAACAATTAATAAAGGAGAGACTTTAGGTCTTGTGGGCGAAACGGGAGCAGGCAAAACAACGACAGCATTAAGTATTATGGGATTACTTCCTGATAAAACGGGATTTATTAAGGGAGGACAGATAAAATTTGAAGATATTGATATTACAAAAGCAACAGAAAATGATATGAAGCTGATAAGAGGCGAAAGTGTTTCCATGATATTTCAGGATCCCATGACAAGTTTAAATCCTATCTTAACTATCGGAGATCAAATATCTGAGGTATTAGAGCTGCATAAAAAGAGCTTGAACAAAGAGCAGATATCAAAGAGAGTTGATGAAATATTACAGCTCGTCGGTATTCCTCCTGACAGGAAGGGTGAATATCCACATCAATTTTCAGGTGGAATGAAACAAAGGGTGGTAATAGCAATAGCGTTAGCATGTGAACCAAAGCTACTATTGGCTGATGAGCCTACAACAGCTCTGGATGTAACGATTCAGGCTCAGGTGCTGGAAATGATGAAGGATTTAAAGGAAAAGCTAAATACTGCAGTGCTGCTTATAACACATGATTTGGGGGTTGTATCTGAAATTTGTGACAGAGTGGCGGTAATGTATGCAGGAGAGATTATAGAGATAGGAACGACGGAAGATATATTTGGCGGAAGTTACCGTCATCCTTATACTGACGGATTGTTTGGATCTATACCTGATTTAACAAGGAGTACAAGAAGACTTAATCCTATTGAAGGATTAATGCCTGATTCTACGAATTTGCCGGAGGGCTGCAAATTTCATACAAGATGCTGCAAATGTAAGGAGATATGCAAGACTGTAAACCCTCAGTTTAAAATAAATGGAACACATTTTATAAGGTGTCATTAAAGCTTTTAATACTTTCTATACTTTCTAAAAAAGGATGATTTATATGAATATACCGTTGATTGAGACTAAAAATCTAACAAAATATTTTGACACACCAAGGGGAAAGCTTCATGCAGTAGATAGTGTAAATCTTGCTATCGGGAAAGGGACTACTCTTGGTGTAGTGGGTGAGTCGGGATGTGGAAAGTCAACCCTTGGCAGAGTTATTCTGAGGCTTCTGGATGCCACCGGCGGAGAAGTGTTGTATGAAGGGAAAAACATTTTAAACTACAGTGATAGAGAAATGATGAATATGAGAAAAAGCATGCAAATAATATTTCAAGATCCGTATGCGTCTTTAAATCCACGTATGACTGTAAGCGAGATAATTGCAGAACCCTTAAAAGTTTGTAAAGTAGCAGACAGTGAAAAAAAAATGGACGAGAAGGTATCACTTCTTATGGATACAGTAGGACTTGACGAACGATTTGTAAATACTTACCCCCATGAACTGGATGGAGGCAGAAGGCAGCGCATTGGCATAGCGAGAGCATTAGCACTGGATCCGCAATTTATTGTATGTGATGAACCTGTATCTGCTTTGGATGTATCTATACAGGCTCAGATATTGAATCTTATGATGTATTTACAGGATAAAAGGCAGCTTACATATATGTTTATAACTCATAATCTAAGTGTGGTAAAACACATAAGTGATGAAATAGCTGTAATGTATCTGGGACAATGTGTTGAAAGAGCTCCTTCGGAAGAGTTGTTCAGGAATCCGCTGCATCCGTATACTTCTGCTTTGCTTGATGCAATCCCTGTTCCGACTTTAAAAAGCGGGTCAAGGAGAAGGCAGATAATAAAGGGTGAAGTAAAGAGCCCGATTAATCCAAAACCGGGATGTAGATTTGCTGCAAGGTGTCCGAAATGTAAAAGTGTATGTAATGAAGAGGATGTTGAGCTTAAAGAAATAGAGAGAGGTCATTTTGTTGCCTGTAATTTGATATAAGAGATAAAAAAAACTGATTCTCTTTTATTGAAGGTATGAATGAAATACGAATAAATGGAGAATCCCTTAAATAACATTTATAGGGTATTCTCCACTTATTTGTATTGTAAAGTTCACCTTTCAAAAAAACTCGGATTGGGGTTAGTTGTGCAGCTTAGAAAAAGCGGTGAATATGAATTTAATGACTCATATGAAAGAATGGTTCTTTGATATATCAAAGAACCATTCTTCCATGTTTTATTTTCCGAAATTCAAATTGCCTATACATTTATTTGATTGCCGGATTCTCCATGATTCCTATGAAAAGAGGAATTCCTGTTGTTACATCAACAATTCCGTATATGAATGGTCTGTCAAATGTAAGTCGCGGAAGCTCTATAGGCATTGATGTTGCACCTACTCCTATTGAGGTTACTGCGGCGGCTTCGGTTCCCTTTTCATCAACTTTGATATAGGTTTTATGCTTAACTTCGCTGATGGACAGATCCTTTGCATGGGATTCATTCATCATTGAAAAGTCAGCATTATTCGGATCGAATGGCAATTTCATTCCCATGGCGGACAACTCATCAAGTAAGCTGTCTTCATAGCTGCTTTCAAATTTTGGAATGGAAAGCTCAATATTCTTTACATCCTTGTTTTTAATCAGGTTTAACAAATCCATGGCTGTTAAATTGTTCATTAAATCCCTTGGAGTATCACCCTCTTTAGGAAGCAATCCTACAAAGGCAAATCGTTCATCAAGGTATGGCAGAATAACTCCTGTTGCACCGTTGAATTCCAGATAATCCATATCTCCTATTTTGTTCATAAAGTCTGTTTCTATTTCACCGGATGGTGAATTAAAGGTTGACTTATGAGTTTTGTTGGCAGGAAATTCATATTTCCAATCTCCTTTGAAATAAATGGCATTAATCATATACATAACTAAATCATCATTTATTTTCTCAACTATTTTATCAATCTTACTGTTGGTTACATTTTTTACCCAGTCATTTATAGTGTTAGGTGCGGATTTTTTAGAAAAATCCAGACTATGTATGTCGGCTGAATAATAATCTGCATTAGCTTGAAGAAAATCCTTACTTGGCTTAAAGCCCTCTTTGTACCAGATTGAATTTGCTATGGAAAATTTAGCAGTTCTATTCTTGGTTATCGAATTCATCCAGTAATTAAGACCTTCGTTTAAGTCATCCATTGGAATATTTTCAGCATCCAATGCTTTCATCATTTCTGTTTTTGTTTCCCCATCTGCTCCATTAGCTGCCATTGCTAAGGCGAAATAAACGGAGGGCGGAGAAATCATTAAATTGCCTTCGTTGCTGCTGCTCTCTCTAAACATATCCCAGGCAAAATTCAAAATTGCCTGATTAATTTTTTCATCCATTGTTTCTGAAACAGGAACTCCATTATTCGGCCCGATACCATCCATTAAGTTAATGGAAGAGGAACATCCCGCTAATATCATAGCTGTAATGAGCAATAGGCATATAAATAAAGTAACTTTTTTTTCCAATATAAACACCTCCTGTTACTTAGACGTGTTGTTGATTAAAAATGTTCCTTAATTTTGATACTATGTACAGTTTATTGGGAAATTTTGAAGTATTCATCTTTAAGCATAGACATTAAACGAACATTATGGAGTTCGGATTTGTAGAATTAAATGGCGGTACAGTTGAGAATTGCAGTGCAAGTGTATGGCCTAAGACTATGTTTAACTACAGATGCATAGGGTCATTTGCCGGATAACGATAAATAATTAATTAATTGTTTTTATAACAGCACAGTAAGTAACTGGAATCCTCTTGGCGATAACTACGTTCATGATGGTGAAATCAATGATATCACGGGTCTTGAAACAGAAGAACATAATAGAAAGCTAAAAGAAGCAGGAACGAATTAAAGTACGATTTTGTAAATTGTAATTTGCTAAATGCTGTGACTATTTCTGCAAATTATCTGAGTAAAATTACACTAAAAGGGTATAAATAGCATATCTAATTATATGTGGGAGGTAGCATATGTCAAACAACAGATTTAATGATAAAGTTGCAGTTGTAGTCGGAGGAACAACCGGCATAGGTCTTGAGATAGTTAAAGGACTCCTAAGTGAAGGAGCGTCAGTAGTTGTTGGAGCAAGAAGAAAAGAACTTCTTGATGATCTGGAAAAGAAATATGGTAACAAAGTTGTTGGAGTTCAGTCGGATGCCACAGTTGAGGAGGATCAGATCAAACTGGTAAATACTGCGGTCGAAAAATTCGGCAGGCTTGATGTGGCGTTCAACGTAGCAGGTGCTTCAAAAAGCGGAAGGATTGGAGATATAAGTGAAGAAGACTGGATGTGGACCGTTAATCTGTGTCTTAAAGGTGTTTTTTTAGGTATGAAGCATCAGATTAATCAGATGAAGAAAAATGGCGGAGGCTCTATAGTCAATATATCATCTCTGAACAGTGAAGTACCTATGTGGGGCGGTTCAGCTTATGCATCTGCAAAAGCAGGAGTATCAATGCTTACAAAAAATGCTGTGCTGGAATATACAAATGATAACATAAGATTTAATGCACTGCTGCCGGGGCTGATAGAGACTCCACTGACACAGGGACTGACAAACGTAGAGGAAATCAATGAAGCATATATGGATCGAATTCCAATGAAAAGAGCAGGTAAACCCGAAGAAATGGCAAATGCAGCACTGTTTCTTGCATGCGACGATGCAAGCTATATTACAGGTTCCACTCTTATTGCGGATGGAGGTTGGGCTACAACCGGATATCCGGATTTAAGTAAATTTTTATAGGTTTTGAAATTTAATAGATACTATTTAAAGTCGGCTCTTGTAGCCACAAATTAAAATACCGGCACTTACAGTTGTTAAGTGCCGGTAAGTTTTTTTACTACTGGAAATAGTTAACGGTTATTTTATGTTTTACCTGAGTGGGCAAATGAATCTTTAAATTATAGCAGGGCTGATGTTATATTTGTCTTTATGTAAAATGCTTAGTTTAGAGGCTTTAATTTTATACTATTTATTTTCTGCTTTGACTTTTTCCCAGTTTTCATTGACATTAAATCTTACCTTAGTTAGTAAAGTAAGTAGGGTGCTGCATTCCTCTTCAGTAATGCCTTCAAGAGCATCAATGCATGTGGAAGTAATCATACTTTCAAGTGTACCATAAATAGAGATGAGTTTTTCAGTTGGATATAGAAGCCATTGCCTGTTGTCCTCCTGGGACTTAACTTTTTTTATAAAGTCATTTTCCTCCAAGCGCTTCAAGGATTTAGCTACAGTTGTTTTATCAATCTTTAACATATACGAAAGCTCCTCCTGATTGATACCGGGATTTTCGTATATTCTTGTTAAAAACGCATGCTGTCCTCTTCCTACATTATATTTTTTAAACTGAATATTACGTATATATGATATGCATCGAGATATTGTCATAATTTCACGGTTTATTTTTCTGGCTATACTTTTGTCCATTAATATACCTCTATGAACCTATTTGTATTTGTTGTTTGTCTCATTATATCAAATGTAAGTTAAGCTTGCAATATATATATTACATTCATGTAATTAATTCTAATTATCTCATTTGTAAAAGTTACAATTAATATTAATAATACTAAAAAAATAGTTGACATTTCTACTAAAACTAATTATACTGATTATAGTTGAATGTGCAATTAATAATTATGTATATTAATTAATATGTATTATTAAGACTTTATTCGAATAATTTAAATGTACAACAGTTAAAAATGTAAATCAAATGGAGTGAAAAATATGAATGTGGTAAATGATGCAGGACGTTATATACCAAAGTATATTGAAGGCTATGGGCATACGATTCCATATTGTAACAAACATAATGAAATATGTGTTGTTATGGAAAAAACAGATAAGAAGTTTAATTATGTCAAAACGGAGAACAAGATATTAAGCAGTATAAAAGAAGCAATTGAAAAATGCAACTTAAAGGATGGTATGACAATTTCTTTTCATCATCATTTGAGAGACGGGGATTATATAATTAATATGGTAATGAAAGAAATATCAGAGATTGGAATAAAGGATATAACAATTGTTCCATCCTCGTTGCAGAAAATTCACGAGCCTCTTATAGAGCATATTAAAAATGGTGTGGTATCAGGAATACATACAAGTGGTATGAGAGGCAACTTGGCTAAGGAAATATCATTCAACAACATATTAAAAAAACCTGTTATATTTCAGAGTCATGGAGGAAGAGCCAGATCTATAGAATTAGATCAAACCAAGATTGATGTTGCTTTTATAGGTGCATCAGCATGCGACAAGATGGGTAACATGAGCGGTCGAATTGGTAAATCAGCGTTTGGCTCTATGGGATATGCTATGGTTGATGCTAAAAATGCCGATAAGGTTGTAGCTTTAACTGATAATTTGGTGGAATATCCTCTGAGGAATCCGAGCATAGATCAGACCTATGTGGATTATGTGGTAGTGGTAGATGAAATAGGAGATGTGGATAAAATAGCGACAGGTTCAACAAGAGTCACACAAAATCCTAAGGAATTGCTTATGGCTCAGTATGCCGCAAGTATCATAAATAACTCAGGTTTTATGAAAGAGGGATTTTCTTTTCAGGCAGGAAGTGGCGGAGCCTCATTGGCGGTAATAAGATTTTTAAAAGAATATATGAAAGAAAAAGGAATCAAAGGAGGAGTAATTTCCGGTGGAATAACTTCTGTATTAGTGGAATCGCTGGAGGAAGGATACTTCACCGCTTTGTTAGATGCACAGACTTTTGATGCAAAAGCCGCAGATTCATTTAACAGAAATAAAAATCATACAGAGATGTCTGCTTCCATGTATGCTAATCCATACAGCAAGGGGTGCGTTGCAAATATGCTCGACATAATGGTATTATCAGCTACAGAGGTGGACATAAACTTTAATGTAAATGTATTGACAGGATCTGATGGAGTAATAATGGGTGCGCAGGGAGGTCATCCCGACACAGCGGATGGAGCAAAGCTTAGAATAGTTACTACTCCGCTTGTAAGAAAAGATATACCCATAGTTAGAGAAAGTGTTACCACCGTTGTTACTCCAGGATGTAATGTTGATATAGTTGTTACTGACAAGGGTATAGCAATAAATCCTTTAAGAACAGATCTTTTAGAAAGATTAAGAAATAAAAATTTACCTTTAAAAGACATAAACGAACTGAAAGAAGAAGCAGAAGCCATAACTGGAAAGCCGGTTATACCTAAATTTGGCGATGAAATAGTAGGAATAGTCGAAGCAAGGGATGGCAGTGTGATGGATGTTGTAAGGAGGGTTATAAAAGTTTAATCAAAAAATTTATACTTTATTTATTTATGTATAAATATAAATAGCAGTACGAATAAAAGTTAAAGGAGATGTTTAATAAATATGTCTAAATATATTATAAAAAGATTTTTAATGCTGATACCGGTTTTACTGGGAGCCACATTTTTTGTATTTTGCATTATGGATATGTCTCCAGGTGATCCTGCTGTGATTATATTGGGACCTGATGCATCACCCGAAAACATTGCTGACTTAAAAGTCGAGCTGGGTTTGGACAAGCCTTTGATGGTAAGGTATTTTAATTTTATAGGAAATTTAATAAAGGGTGATTTGGGTACATCATATAAAAATAATATTAGCGTTATGGATCAAATAAGGGATAAACTTCCGAATACATTTTTATTAGCCTTATCAGGTATGCTTGTTGCTGTTGTAGTGGGTATACCGGTCGGGATTATATCCGCTAAAAAGCAATATTCTGTATTTGATAATGTTACCATGGTGGTTACGCTGATATTGGCAGCTTCTCCTGCATTTTGGCTTGGGTTAATGCTAGTCTTGTTATTTTCTCTTAATTTAGGATGGTTTCCTTCATCGGGAATGGGAAGTGGATTTGGAGGTGTTATTAAAAGTTTAATATTACCCGCAATAACAGTCGGAAGCAATACGGCTGCTTTAGTAGCAAGAATGACAAGATCATCTATGCTTGAGGTGATAAGACAGGATTATATTGATACTGCAAGGGCGAAAGGTCTAAAAGAATCCGTCATTACTTACAAACATATGCTTAAAAATGCACTCATACCAATAATTACTGTTGTTGGGCTTCAGTTTGGGGTTTTGTTAGGAGGCTCTGTTATGACTGAGACAGTTTTTTCGTGGCCAGGTGTGGGAAGATTTGTTGTAGAAGCTATTAAGACTAAGGATATCCCAAGTGTGTTAGGCTCGGTAGTCGTATTATGTATTTTGTTCTCTTTTGTAAATTTATTTGTTGACATACTCTATGCATATGTTGACCCTCGCATAAAATCTCAGTATAAAGCAGGGAGGAGTTCTAAATGAGCAATATAACAAAACATGATTCGGAAAAGTCGAGAAGTTTATGGCAGGATGTTGCCAGAAGATTTGTTAATAATAAATTGGCAGTTTGTGGATTGATATTTTTTGTCCTTCTAATTTTAATATCTATATCTACTATAATGATAGATATTATAACGGATAATTCTATATACAATGAGTATGTTGTAAAACAGAACTTGGCAGAAAAGCTCGCTAAGCCAAGTTTAGAACATATTTTTGGATGTGATGAATTTGGACGAAGTATATTTTTCAGGATGGTGTGGGGTACAAGATATTCTCTGTTTATAGGGATAATAGCTATATTTATAGCTACTGTGATAGGAGGATTTTTGGGAGGTATTGCAGGATATTATGGTGGAAAGATAGATAATGTAATTATGCGCGTTATGGATGTTTTTTTGGCAATACCGTCTATGGTTATGGCGATAGCGTTAGTGGCTGCTTTAGGAGCAAGTACATTTAATCTTCTCTTATCCATTGCCATTCCACAAATACCTCGGTTTGCCAGAATTGTGAGAGTATCTGTTATGTCTGTGAAGGATATGGAATTTATTGAGGCGGCAAAGGCTGTTGGTGCTAAGGATAAATTAATAATATTTGGCTATATATTGCCGAATGCCATGGCTCCGATTATTGTACAAGCTACCTTGGGTACGGCAAATGCTATATTGGCTATTGCAGGTCTTTCATATTTAGGGTTAGGGGTACAGCCTCCAACACCAGAATGGGGTTCTATATTGACTTCAGCAAGAATGTATATCAGAGATGCATGGCACATATCGGTAATACCTGGTATTGGTATTATGCTTACAGTATTATCGTTGAACTTATTTGGTGACGGTCTTAGGGATGCACTGGATCCCAAACTTAAAAATTAGGATGGTGAGTTATTATGACAAAGTTATTGGAAGTCAAAAATCTTACAATATGTTATAAAACGGATTTAGGAGTCGTTAATGCTTTAAATGATGTGAGCATAAGTGTTGAAGAAGGAAAAACTTTTGGGCTGGTAGGAGAAACAGGAGCGGGTAAAACCACGTTGGCAAAAGGTATAATGAGACTTACTCCCATACCTCCCGGAGATGTAAAGTCAGGTCAAATACTTTATAATGGAAAGGATTTAATGAAACTGGAAGAAGCTGAAATAAGAAAAATAAGAGGAAAACATATTTCAATGATATTTCAAGATCCAATGACTTCTTTAAATCCTGTAATGACAGTAGGTGATCAAATAGCTGAGGTGGTAATAAATCATGAAAATATATCTGTAAAAGATGCATATGTAAAGACAAATGAAATGCTTGAACTTGTTGAAATACCTTCGGAAAGATCGTCAGAATATCCACATCAGTTCTCAGGTGGAATGAAACAAAGAGTTATAATAGCAATGGCATTAGCATGTAATCCAAAACTGTTAATTGCGGACGAACCTACTACTGCACTGGATGTTACCATACAGGCACAGGTATTGGAAATGATGAAAGAGTTAAAAAACAAATTTAATACGTCTGTTCTCTTAATAACTCATGACTTAGGGGTTGTTGCACAAAACTGTGATGATGTTGCTGTTATATATGCAGGAGAAGTTGTTGAGTCTGGAACAGTAAGAGATATTTTTAAAAATATGAAGCACCCGTATACAGAAGGCTTATTTGCTTCTATACCTAATATCGCAGAAGATGTTCGTAGACTTAAGCCTATTGATGGATTAATGCCTGATCCCACATCTCTGCCTAAAGGATGCAAATTTCACACGAGATGTAAATATGCACAGGATGTATGCCGGAATGAGCACCCTAAAATGACTTTAGTTAATGACAGGCATATAGTTAGATGCTTTATACAGGAAAATTTAGTTTCGCGGAGGGATATTGATGAAAAATAAAAATGAAATCTTGTGCATAAATCATTTGAAAAAATATTTCAGTACTCCTAAAGGAATTTTACATGCAGTTGATGATGTATCATTCGTAATCAATTCAAACGAGACATTGGGTGTTGTGGGAGAGTCAGGATGTGGGAAATCAACACTTGGCAGATCTATATTGCGTTTAAATGAACCGACTTCAGGGGAGGTTATATTTAAAGGTGAAAACATATTACAATATAATAAAGAAAAAATGAAAAAGATGAGATCTAAGATGCAAATTATATTTCAAGATCCTTATGCATCGTTAAATCCAAGAATGACAGTAAGTCAGGCAATTTCCGCACCCCTTACAATACAGGGAGTTTATAAAAGCTCTGAAAAAGAAAAAATAGAAAAAAAGGTCAGTGAAATGATGGATTTAGTAGGTCTGGCAAGCAGACTGAAAAATACCTATCCTCATGAACTTGACGGCGGTAGAAGGCAGAGAATAGGAGTTGCAAGAGCACTTGTACTAAATCCTGAATTTATTGTGTGTGATGAACCAGTTTCAGCACTGGATGTGTCTATTCAGGCTCAGGTTCTTAATCTTATGCAGGATCTGCAGGAACAATTTGGATTTACTTATTTGTTTATAACGCATAATCTATCAGTTGTAAAGCATTTATCTGATAACATAGTAGTAATGTACCTTGGCCAATTGGTAGAGAAGGCAACACCTTCACAGCTTTTTAAAAATCCTCTACATCCTTATACGAAAGCTCTTCTTTCGGCTATACCTGTTCCTGACCCTGATTTAAAAATGGATAGAGTGAAATTAAAGGGTGAGCTGAAGTCACCAATAAATGTAAAGCCTGGATGCAGATTTACAAAGAGATGTGTGTATGCTCAACCTGAATGCGAAAATAAAGATGTAAGCTTAAAGGAAATTGAACCTGGTCATTTTGTTGCTTGTCATTTAGTAAAAGGATAAAGTTTTAATAAAAAATATTATAAGAGGAGAAAAAATTATGATTAAAAAAGGTAAAATCGTATTGTGTCTCATTTTAGTGGTTATGCTAAGTCTGACTGGTTGCCAGGGAAACACACCTAACAGTGTAACTGAGACAAATGATGGAAATGGTGAAAAGGAATTGAAGGATACTATCACATTTGCTCAAGGTGCGGATATTACATCTTTAGATCCGCAAATAGGTAAAGAACTTAGAGCTTGTTATGTTTCTACGCAAATATATGATACTTTAGTTAAATTCGATGACGATATGCAATTACAGCCAAGTATTGCAAAAAGTTGGGAGATATTGTCTGACACGCAATTTAAATTTAATTTAAGAGATGATGTTAAATTTCACAATGGAGATTTACTTACCGCAGATGATGTTAAGTTTTCTATAGAAAGAACCATAAATTCATCTTATGTAGCAAACTATGTAGATTTCATAGAATCTGTAGAAAAAGTTGATGACTATACTGTTATAATAAATACTAAAGAACCTTATGCAGCAACGCTTACTACTTTTACAACGCCACCAACCTCTATTGTACCAAAAAAGGTGGTAGAAGCAGATGAAAAGGGATTTGCATTAAATCCAGTAGGAACTGGTCCTTATAAATTTGTAGAATGGAAGCAGGGAGAATATTGTAAATTAGAAGCTTTTGATGATTATTTTCTTGGAAAGCCCGAAACAAAATATGTAATTATGAAAGTGGTTCCTGAAAACTCTCAAAGGACAATACTATTGGAAACAGGGGAGATAGATGCTGCTTATGAAGTTTTGCCGAATGACATATCAAAGATTGAAGATAATTCAAACCTCACTGCACTAAAAGAATTATCATTTAAATCCATAGATCTTGAACTCAACAATGAGTCTGACGGACCATTATCAAATAAATTGGTAAGAAAAGCTATAAGCAGGGCAATAGATAAAGATGCAATAGTAAGTGCCGTAATAAATAATGCAGGTCAATCTGCATCAACGCCGGTGGCACCAGGGCTTTTTGGGTATAACAATAAACTACCTACAAATTTGTACAATATTGAGGAAGCTAAAAAGCTTTTAAAGGAAGCAGGATATGAAAACGGATTTGACATGAATCTATGGACGGATAATAACCAGACATATCTTGAAATTTGTCAAATAGTTCAAAGTCAATTATTAGAATTGGGTATAAATGTTAATATTGAAACAATAGAATATGGAACTCTGTTGACAAGGGTTAAAGACGGTAGCGATCCTAATTATGATGCTTCAATTAAATTCTTTAATACTATAACCGGGGATGGAGGTTTTACTTTGTATAATAATTATTATACAGATTCTGTAAGTAACACCAGTCATTACAGTAATGCTGAGGTAGATAAATTGCTACTTGAAGGAAGAAGTACACTTGATGAAAATAAAAGAATAGAAGCATATAATGGAGTATATGAGATATTGTCTGAGGATGTTCCAACTATTTCTTTCTACTATGAAGAAATGTGTGTTGGAGTAAGTAACAAGGTTGAAGGATTTAAATTGAATAAGGCAGGATATCATAAATACAAGGATGTAAAAATATATAAATAGTTTTCACAGGTTCCTTATTTTAAATTTACTATTTAAAATAAGGAACTTATAACGAATAAATTAATAAGTTTATCAATGGGAGGTATATAGTGTTAAATAATAATTTGATTATAGATATATCGATAGACAATTTAATGGAAAAGGTTAAAAAAATTTCTGGTTGGCAGAGATATTCAGGTTCTGATGAAGAATTAGAAGCATTTAAATATCTAAAAAACATACTTGATAATATAGGATATGAAACTAAACTTATAATGCATGATGCATATATAAGCATTCCTATCAGCAGTACACTATATGTTGGAGGCGTACAAATTTATTCTCAGACACACTCCATGTCTCCAAGCACAATTAGTAGCGGAATAGAAGCCTATGGATTATATGTAGGTGATTTTAAGAATGATATCGAAGAAGGTACTTTGAATGGTAAAATAGCTGTTATTGAAGGAAGAGCAGGTTTTGAACAGGTGGACAAAGCTTATACCTCTGGTGCAATAGGTGTAGTTTTTATTTCAGACGGTGTAATCAGAGAGTCAATTGTGTCAAATGCATGGGGTTCTCCAACACAATACACAAAAAAATTTATACCTAAAATTCCGGTTGTTTCAGTTACAAACGAATCAGGAGAAAAAATAAAGGATACTTTACAAAAAAATATTGTTATTATTAATATGGCTACTACTGTAGATACAAGATGGACAAAGATCCCATCCCTTACAGCAGAAATCAATGCTCCGGTAAAAACAGATAAGTATGTGATGTTTACTGGACATCTTGATTCATGGTATTATGGTGCTATTGACAATGGAACTGTTAATGCTGCTCAGGTAGAAGTTGCAAGAATTGTAGCTGAGAATAAAGATAAGATCCTGAGAAATTTTAAAGTGGTATTTTTTTCTGGTCATTCCCATGGGAGGTATGCTGGTTCAGCATGGTATTCAGATGAATATTGGGAGGATATTCATAACAATTGTATTATTAACGTTAATGCTGATAGCATAGGAGGTAAAAATGCGGTAGATATAACGAGGTCAATTATTATGGTAGAGGCTAAAGATATTGCTGTGGAAATAATAAAGGAAATTACAAATGTTGATTTTGTTGGCACACGGTGCAAAAAAGTTGCAGATCAATCGTTTTGGAATGCAGGTGTTACAAGTGCATTTGCCTCATTTTCGAAACAGCCTTTATTTTTGCAATCAGATGGAAACTTAAAGGTTGAAAAAGGTAATGCGGAGTTAGGGTGGTGGTGGCATACTCCTGGGGATACTTTAGAGAATATTGATGCTGACAATTTTAAAAGAGACACACTTATATTTGCAACTTATATATTACAATTTCTTACAAGAGAGATAATACCATTAAATTTCGTTAAAACGGCGGAGGAAATAAATTTAAGTATTATTAAATGGAAGGAAAAGGCTGAAGGAAAATTTGATCTATCTTCATCTGTAGAAAAGATACAAAAGCTATTGATTTTATGTAAAAAGCTATATAATACTAAAATTATTGACAAGTATGCATTTAATAAGACTATTTTTAAACTTGGAAGGTTTTTAGTCCCATTAAACTATACAACAGGGAATATCTATGAAAATGACCCTGCATGCGATTTGCCTGCCGTTCCGTCTTTAGCTTTAATCAATAAGCTAATTGAACTTGATGAGTTTTGTGATGAAGCAATGGAAACAAGGGTTGAATTAATGCATAAAAGAAATTTTGTAAACGATAGTTTAAATAAATCAATTGAGCTTATTGAAAATTATTTTTATGTATTTGGTAGTAGTGGAAGTATATAGTGAATATATTTAAAGTTAAAAAAGGGAGGTCTAAATGGTTAAAGTAAAAAGTGAGATGAGTGATTATATTGACAGCATATCTCCTGCGCTTAATACAATATCAGATAAAATATTTGACAAACCTGAATTAGGATTTCATGAATATTATGCAAGTAAGTTAATATGCGATGCATTTTCTAAAGAAGGTTTCAGGACAGAGCTGGGGGTAGGAAAATTAGATACATCGTTTAAGGCTGTTTATGAAAATGGAACATGTGGTCCATCTATAGGTCTCCTTTGCGAATATGATGCTTTGGAAGGGTTAGGGCACGGATGTGGTCATCAAATGCAAGGACCGGCAATTTTAGGATGTGCATTAGCTGTGAAAAAATATGTAAAAGACAAACCGTATAAATTAATTGTATATGGAACTCCGGCAGAAGAGGGAGGGGCAGGAAAGAGTATTATGCTGAACAATGGTTGCTTTAGAGATATTGAAGTAGCACTTATGATGCATGGATCTCCAACGACAACTACAGATATTAAATCTATGGCGCTAACAAGCTTTTTAGTTACTTATCATGGTAAAAGTGCTCATGCCGCTCTAAAACCTGAAGACGGAAGGAGTGCTTTTGATGCTATGCTTCTTGCTTTTCATGGAATAGAATTGATGAGGGAACATGTTCTTGAGGATACAAGAATGCATTATACAGTTTTGAATGCTGGTGGTTCGGAGAACATCGTTCCCGAGAATGCTGTAGGCAGATTTCAGCTTAGATCATATTCAACGCAATATTTACAGCATGTGATTAAAAGATTCAAAGATATTATTTACGGTTCAGCTATGATGTCCGGAGTTACATGTGAGATAGAGGAATTGAGCAGTTGCAAGGCAAAAGTACCTGTTATTAAATTAAATAATCTTTTAATGAATAACGCAGAAATCATTCATGCTCCACAGATTGGACCTTCAAGAAAAAAAACGGGGTCTACAGATTTTGCAGAGGTTATGAGTATCATTCCCGGTTCTTGTATAAGAGTTGCATTTGTTCCAGTAGGAACATCAGCACATTCTCAAGACTACGTGAATGCGGGCAAGACAGAAGCCGCTCATAAAGCAATAGCTTACGGCGCTAAGATACTTGCATTTACAGTTATGGACATGATTGAGGATCCACAGTTGATCAATGAATTTTGGGAAGAGTTCAAAAAAAACAGGTCTTCAGATTTAGAAATATAAATATCATAAATCCATAATTAATAATTCAATTTGATTGAATTTTGTAACTTTAATTTAGATAATGGGTTTAAATTGTAATAAATTTAAAGTGAGGTTGTAAATTGAAAAAATTAAGAAGAAGTATGCTGTTCTGCCCGGCAAGCAGTGAAAAGATGCTTAAAACAGCTCATTTAAGGGGAGCAGACTGTGTAATATTCGACTTGGAGGATGCAGTTGTGTACTCTGAGAAAGAAAATGCACGAAAGCTTCTGTGTGATGCTTTGCAAACAATGGACTATGGGGGCTGTGAAATATTTGTTAGAATAAATGCTCTGAATACAAGGTTTGGTGAAAGTGATGTTAAGGAACTTGTAAAAAACGGGGTTAAAAATATAAGGCTGCCAATGTGTGAAAGCAAAGAAAATATTGTAGAACTATCTCAAATGCTTTCATATTTTGAAAAAATTTATAATATTTGCGAGGGTACTGTAAATATTCAGGGAGCAATAGAGACTCCTAAAGGTGTTTTGAATGCACTTGAGATTGCGGAAGCTGGTGAAAGGGTTATTTCTATTTCTTTTGGTACAGGAGATTATACTAATTGTCTTTGCACTGACAGGACAAAAGAAAAGGACCAGTTTCTGTATGCCAGAAGCCATATAGCTTTGTGCGCCAATGTAGCGGGTATAGATTCCGTGGATACCGTATTTTTTGATATAAAGGATGCAGATGGGTTTAGAAATGAAACAAGGCAGGCAAAATTATTGGGGTTTACCGGAAAGTCTTGCATACATCCATCCCAAGTTCCTATTGTACATCAGGTTTTTACTCCGGATAACAAGTCAGTGGAAAAATCGTTAAAAATAATAAACGAGTCGAAGAAAGCTGCTCATGAGGGTGTAGGCGTTATAGTTATAGATGGTAAAATGGTTGACGAGCCGATTATTAAAAAGGCTGAAAGGATTTTAGAGCTTGCTTCAGCTGCAGGAATGTTGTAAAAAGCCACAGGAGCTTTTCACTTATCTTTTTTGGAGTGAGGAGGAGGTATTTAACTAAATTATGAACTGAAAAAGAATCCCTAAAGCAAGCTTATGGTGGGATTCTTTTTTAAGTCAGTAGATATATGCTTATAAAATGATATTGTATAAAAATCT
>DHUT01000100.1:0-445 GCA_002409285.1 Firmicutes bacterium UBA5227
GTATTTTAATATTTGCACCGAAAACATGGTTCTCTTATCAGATATGATTAATAAAGTGGAGTATTTAAGAGGAGGTGCAATTTTCTATATATTTAAATCTTTTTTAGACATGAACCTTGTACCCTTTATCAGTATTGACTATTCTCAAATAAAGAGGTCAAATATAATTACAAATAATTCCGGCAACTCGATTGATTTTTATGAGCAGCTTTTGACAATAATTATTCGGAAATTTCCGGAGCATTATGTCAGGCAATGGAAATTTGAACTGGTGTGTTCAGAGGAAGAAGATTATAGGGAATTTTGTGATTTTTATTGTAGTTTTACCAGGATATTGAAAAACTATATTCCGGATAATAATATCGGATTGTTTGCCATAAAAGATATTTCTGAAGCAGGTAAAAATATGTTTTATAACATTCTTATTGATTTAAAGGATAATGGA
>DHUT01000100.1:670-1409 GCA_002409285.1 Firmicutes bacterium UBA5227
TATATCAAGATGAAAAATTACTACAGGCAAATGATAGAAAATATCAGGGGAGTATTGGATAGCACAGATTGCAGGGTTGAAGACATATTTATGCCCAGATGGAATACATTAACAGGAAGAAATGTTGCCGAGGCAGGCACATTTTATCGTTTAGCACTAATTATTGACGCATACTTAAGTATTAATGAAGACATATCAGGTATAGGATTTCACCTGGACACATTAGAGAATTCCCGTGACAATGAAAAAATAGACGGAAGCGTAATGGCTCTGTTTATGCACTACAAAATTAAAAGGCCTATATACTTTGGGGTGGAAGCATTAAACCGAATGGGTTCAGAGTTATTATTTAAAGATGAGGGAATAATTGTCACAAAAAATGGGAGAAAGGAAGTACCCATAGTTGTATTTAATCCTTGTTATGTTAATCCGACATTTTCACTGGATTCTTCATATATTAATAAAGAGTCATTAAAGAGGCACATTAAAATAACAGGACTCGAGCCAGGCATGTACCTCATAAAAGCTATAATTTTTGACAGTATGGATACACATTTTTACTACAGATGGGTTAATGCGGGCTATCCTGATTTTTCAGATATGGATGTTATTAATTATTTAGAAAATTCAGTACTTCCGGAAATTAAAATTTCAGAAGAGTATATAAACGAAGAGTATTGCTTTGATGCTGAAAATGCATTTAACGGTGTTAAACTGTACATTCTTAAAAAGGAATAGT
>DHUT01000100.1:1586-4123 GCA_002409285.1 Firmicutes bacterium UBA5227
AAATATTATAACTGTTCCGGTGATAATTGCAACTTTATTTCATAGCTATATTTTAAATAACGGGCTGTCTAAAAACAACCGTTATTTTTTTAATTATTATAAAATACTTTAAAAAAGAGGTTTATTTTTTTACCTCTTTATGCTTAAAACATCATAGATGATTTTTAATTTTCTATATATTATATTTATATAAATATGATTTCAGAAATATTAACATATTTATGAATACGTTAACAGCATTATAAGAATTTGGAGGATCAAGAACAAGCAGCATTAAGCATTCCAAACAATAAACAAAGTTTAAAGAAAAGAGGATTAGTTATTATGGATATTTGTCAATGGATCGATGAAAATCAAAGTCTGTTCACACAGGCTACTGATAAAATTTGGGGATTTGCCGAGTTGAAATTTGAGGAACATCAGTCAGCAAAGGTATTAAAGGATATGTTACGTATAAACGGCTTTGCGGTACAGGAAGGCGTGGCTGATATTGAAACGGCTTTCATAGCTGAATATGGCAGCGGAGAGCCCATTATCGGTATTTTAGCCGAATATGATGCATTGAGCCAAATGAGTCAGAAAGCGGACTCATTGGTGAAAGAAAAGGAATCAGAAATGCAAAACGGTCATGGTTGTGGTCATCATCTCTTAGGAGGAGCTTCCACGGCAGCGGCTATTGCCGTAAAAGAATACCTGACCGATCAAAACCTTTCAGGTACGATCCGGCTTTATGGTTGTCCCGGAGAGGAGGGGGGCGGCGGAAAGACATTTATGGCTCGCTCTGGTGTGTTTGATGATTTGGATTGCGCCTTCACCTGGCATCCCAGCAGCATGAATCAGGCGGCAAACGTTAGCACAATAGCCAATATTCAGGCCTATTTCCACTTCTATGGCAAAAGCTCTCACGCTGCTGTATCTCCGCATTTGGGCAGAAGCGCACTGGATGCGGTAGAACTCATGAATGTAGGTGTGAATTATTTAAGGGAACACATTATTCCGGAAGCAAGGGTTCATTATGCCGTTACTTACACAGGAGGACAATCACCCAATGTAGTGCAGGCGGAATCTGAAGTTCTCTACCTGATACGGGCACCCCATATGAATCAGGTACAGGAAATTTATGAAAGAATTATTGATATAGCTAATGGTGCGGCGTTGATGACTGGTACAAAAGTAGTGGTTACTTTTGATAAAGCCTGCTCTGACATAATTCCCAATGATACTTTAGGCAGGGTCATGTATGAAAAAATGAAATTGGTCGGCGTTCCGGAATTCACAGATGAAGAAAAGTCCTACGCTTCGTATTACATCAACACCTTTTCTGCGGATGAGAAAGACGGCAATGAACAATTATTGGGTGCCTTAGGCGGAAGCAGTCAGGAAATGGGTAGGCACATGATGCTTAATCGGGATAAACCTCTTATGGACGATGTTATGCCATACTTTTTTCTGAATGCATCCATGCCCGGCTCTTCAGATGTTGGGGATGTGAGCTGGATTACTCCTACTACTCAGTGTGCTACAACATGCTATGCAGCCTCCACGCCAAATCATTCCTGGCAATTGGTGGCCCAGGGTAAATCCTCCATTGCACACAAGGGTATGCTGTACGCCGCAAAGGTTATGGCTCTCTCAGCCGTTGAGATTTACCTTCATCCTGAGATCGCGGAAAATGCTAAAGAAGAACTAAAGAAACATTTAGGAGAAAAAACCTATATCAGTCCTATTCCTGCCGGTATAAAGCCAAAGCCCTATCAGTAGAGTCATGTGCCATATGTCAGTTTTCCGGTCTTGATTTTAACTGTATATCAGCGAGGAAGGAGAGGATCTCTGCAGAATCAATTTCTTAGAAGGGGATAGAGACTATAGATTAATAACATTAAGGGGAAAACTAATGATTAATAATAGGAGGAAAACTTATGACAAGTATTGACCAGGGCGTTTCACTAACGCTGGATCAACGAAAAGAGCAAAATTTCAGAAATTATTTTTTTTACATCGAAGCACTTTTTTATTTCTTTCAGGGTGTATATACTGCAGGCATACAGGTATATGTTGCTTATTACACTACGCAGGTGTTTAAGCTTGACTACGCGACGATTGCCTCTATCAATGCAGCAATTGGTATACCCCTTTATTTGAAAATGTTTACCGGCCTTTTGTCTGACAGGGTTCCTGTAGGAAAATTTGGCAGGAGAAAGCCCTACTTATTTCTGGGGGGGATTCTCTTTATACCCGCTTTTATTGGTATTGCTACGATAAAAACATATTCTAATATTTGGCTGGTGTCGCTGATTGCCTGCTTCGCCTGCTTTGTGATTGTTGATGGTACGGCGGATGCTTTGACCGTAGATGTTACTCCGGATGAGTATACAGGCAAGATGCAGGGCTTTGCCAATGGCGGCAGATATTTAGGTATGGCGGTGGGCATTATTCTTGCAAGCGTTTTGTCCAAATCCATAGGATGGAATACAGTAATTGCAATCCTGGCTATCGCTGCGGTTGGTCAGGCATTTGTAGCGTTGCTTTTTAAAGAG
>DHUT01000100.1:4323-4594 GCA_002409285.1 Firmicutes bacterium UBA5227
TTCCTGAAGCCGGTGAAAAAGGAACTCTGATACCCATCAAATCTGCCTTAAAAATAGGGCTTGGCAATAAAGGAGCCTGGATGGGTCTTGTGTTTGCGGTCTGTTTTATGGGCAGCATGGGGTTGGCAAACATGGTTGGTCCCGTGGTAATGACGGAGACTAACGAAGCAGTTTATGGAATGGCAAACATGGCTCACTATATTGGTATAGCAGTGTCTGCTTTTGTTGCGGGCCAGCTCATCACTAAAATGGGCGGATTCACAAACAGAAA
>DHUT01000100.1:4853-11357 GCA_002409285.1 Firmicutes bacterium UBA5227
GTAATCTTTGCACATGTTACCATGGGCATTGCCAGGGGCATAGTCACCCTAATTACTTACGCTATCCTGATGAGGCTTTGTTCGGAAGCCATCGAAGGCTTTATGTTCTCCATATTTACCAGTGTTATGAACTTAGGTACAGGGGCTATTGCACCTAAGGTTATTGCTTACTTTGGGGAGACTGTGGGAATTGGTATGATTCCCGCATTGTTTACAATGATGCCGCTAATGCTCATAGGCGTTTTGATGATTCCGGGCATTAACCGAAGCGTAGAACAGCGAATTGCGTTGCAAAAATAACAAATAAGTTTTACGCATATTTAAATAACGGTTGTCTAAAAATAACCGTTATTTTTTTATTGTAATTAATAATTTTATTAAATGGTTATTTTTTTGCATCTTTTACACTTAAAACAGCATAGAAGATTTTTAATTTTTTTCGTATTATACTATAGACAATATAAATTCAGCGAACTATGTACAAATTCTGATGAATTTTATTAATTGCCTTTAATAATAATTATATATTTGGAAGGAGTATAAAATGAGTAATTTATTAGAAGAAGCTAAAATGCTTTCAGACGTAATTATCAAGAACCGCAGGTATATACATGAAAATGCTGAAACACACAACAATCTTCCCATAACAACAGCGTATGTCAAGGAGAAGCTTAATGAAATGGGATACAGTCCAGTTGAAATTTGCCAGTCAGGAGTTGTTGCTCTTGCCGGAGGTAAAAAACCGGGAAAAACAATTTTATTGAGAGCAGATATGGATGCACTTCCCATTGTTGAAGAAAATGACCTTGAGTTTAAATCTAAAACACAAAATATGCATGCCTGCGGGCATGATATGCATACTGCAATGCTTCTTGGGGCAGCTCAGCTTTTGAAGAATCATGAGGATGAAATTGAGGGCACTGTAAAGCTTGTTTTTCAGCCTGCGGAAGAAACCCTTTGGGGCGCAAAGGCGATGATTGAGGCTGGAGTTCTTGAAAACCCAAAGGTTGATGCAGCGATGATGATACATGTGGCAGGCGGAATGCCAATACCCTCAGGTATAGTTGCAATACCTGGTGCAGGAACAGTATCGGCAGCATCAGACTGGTTTAAAATCAAGGTTTCAGGAAAGGGCGGGCATGGAGCAATGCCTGATTTGTCTGTAGATCCTATTAATGTTTTGGCACACATTCACATTGCTTTGCAGGAAATTAATTCAAGAGAGGTGGCACCCGCAGAAAACTTAGCTCTTACAGTAGGTCAAATACATGGAGGAAACACTTCAAATGTTATACCTGATGATGCGTTCATGTCCGGAACTGTAAGAACATACAGCAATGAAACAAGAGAATTTGTCAAAAATCGCCTGACAGAAATATCAGAAGGGATAGCTTCAACATTCAGGGCAACCGTGGAAGTAGAATATACAAAAGGGTGTCCATGTCTGATAGCTGATGAAGATTTGACTAAACAAATTTTTGAATATTCTAAAGAAATGATGGGAGAGGATAAAGTAATTGATATGGGTAAGCTTACAAGCGGCAAAAAAATTGCAGGCTCTGAGGATTTTGCTTTTTTCAGTGAGCATGTGCCCACAGCATCGGTTTCTGTAGGAGCAGGTTCTCCTGCCGAAGGATATTTATTTCCACATCACCATCCTAAAATAATATTTAATGAAGATGCTCTGACCATAGGAGCGGCTGTTTATGCCAATACGGCAATAAATTGGCTAAAGAATAATAAGTAGATAAGAGCTTGAATCGCTATTATATCAACTCTCATAACTAATGGTATTGCAATCAAAAAAGCGGCTGAAGCTGCTTTTTTGATTTGCAATTATATATGGAAAAAGTTATTTTACAATGTTATACTGTGATAAATCGAAAAATATTACTTTTGACTGGAGTTCAATGGGAAATTGCTGCCATGTAACGAAGTGGAACAAATATAAACCTTTATAAAGGTTATTAAACAATATTGGATTTATCTATAAATTACAACTGAGGAGGAGATTATGAAGTACTTTAAAAAATTAGCAGGTAAAAGAATTTATTTGTCACCTATGAGCATAGAAGACGCTGAAACTCATGTTAAGTGGCTTAATGATTTCAGCGTGACTGACGGATTAGGCACATCAGGTCAAGTTAGATCCCTGGAAAAGGAGAAGGAATGGATTTTAAAGAATTCTAACCAGTATGAATTTGCCATAGTGAGACTGGAGGATAATAAATTAATCGGTAATTGCAGCATTCATGACCTCGACCAGCAAAAGCAGTGTGCGGAAGTAGGATTATTTATAGGAGATGAAGAAAACCGAAGTAAAGGCTGTGGGCAGGATGTACTTAATTTATTATTGGATTATGCGTTTAATTATTTGAATTTAAACAACATAATGCTAAAAGTATTTTCGTTTAATGAAAGAGCTATAAACTGCTATAAAAAAGCAGGCTTTAAAGAAATAGGAAGGAGAAGGCAGGCCTGTTACCTGAGGGGTAAACTTTATGATGATGTATTTATGGATATATTAAGAGAAGAATATAATAAGGATTGCAGGTGCATAAAATAAGATATTAATTTAATTTGGAACCTTATGAATAAAAAGGAACCTTGTGTCTATAATAATATAGATAGGAGGTTTTTTCCATGAACAGTATTTCAAATAAAGAAGTAAGCCTTAAGAGTATCATTAATGGCTTCAGGTTCCAAAAAACAACAAATGAAAAAAGTGACTTATATATCAATTTAGAGAATGCAAAAAAAGAGTGGGAAGAAGCTAAAAACATATTTGAAAATGTGTCTGAACCGGATTTGGTGGATTATGCAATCTATAATGTAGAAGCTGCAGAAAAAAAATATGTTTATTTATTGAGGCAAATTAAAAAGGAAAATGTCAATGTTAATTGATTTTTAGGGAGAAGCTTGCTTCTCCTTCATTTTATGCTTCCCATGCATCAAGAGTATAGCTTAAAATATGTTGCTATTACTATATTTTAAGACTCCTGAAAATTTTAACAATTGCAAATATTTATTTATCATGATAAACTAAACAAAAGATACAAGAAGGTGTGATTTAATGAGTTCGATTTCGAATGTTGATTCTGATAATAAAGTAAAGTCAGACAAGCTTTATGAATTGGATTACATGAGGTTTATAGCCTGTTTTGCTGTTATGATTGTTCATATAACTGCTAATGGAATAGATGGTACCGGTTATATTCATGGCAGCTTTCCTTATATGGTAACGCTTATTGTAAACAGATGTTTTAAATTTACAACACCGGTTTTTATTTTCTTAAGTGGAGTTACAAGCTTCTACAGCTACAGAAAAAAGGAATTCAAGTATTTACCTTATATTAAGAAAAGACTTAAACATACACTAATTGCTTACCTTGTATGGTGTGTTGTTTATTATGGAGTATATATATATCTTGGATTATATACTATGAATGTAAGGTTTTTTATAGAACATGTAATGCTGGGTAAAATGTCCTACCATCTTTATTTTGTAGTAATAATTACACAGATGTATATTGTGGGTCCGGTTTTTTACAAGCTGCTGAAAGATTCAGATAGAAGGATAACAATACTTATTGTATCGGCAATTATAACATGCCTATGTGCATGTTACATGAATTTTCAATATGCAGACAGAGTATTGTTTAAATATATGTTTTTCTATATGCTGGGTATATATGTAACACTGGAATATGAAAAATATGTTAGCTGGATTAAAAGGAACAAAGTTAAAATTACGGCGGGCTATGCTGTCAGTGCGGTTATATACATTATGGCTTCATACTATGGGAATGTGGTATATATGTATGCTTGGTTTATATTTTCAACCTTTTCTATATTTTTCGTATATCTGATTGGTTTATATCTGAAAAATGCTTTGAATAAAATTTACAGCTTTATAAAATTATTTGGTCAAAGTTCGTATTACATTTACCTGATGCACCCGCTAATATTGACCCTTATGATTATGTATACTAACAATAATGGCATATTGTCTGTTACAAAGAGACTGATAATTTACTTTTTAACTGTAATGCCTGTAACTGTAATATCCTGCTTAGTATTTACTTATATAAAAAACAGGTTCAAAAAATATCGAAAAAACAAAAAAACAGCAGTGACTGCTTAGCTCATTTTAACAACTATGAAACCTGAAAAGCTTACATCTCTAATCAGAGGATGCTTTTCAGGTTAATATTTTAGAGTGATTTTTGAGATTCTTCGTACTCTCTCATTGCAAGGATTGTCTGCTGGAACAAGTCATTTAGCTCCCAACCAAGCATATCAGCGCCCTGCTGTATTGCTTCTCTTGAGCAACCTGCTGCAAAGCTGGGTGTTTTGAATTTTTTCTTTAAGGACTTGACTTCCAAATCAGATACGCTTTTTGAAGGCCTCATCAGTGCAACAGCACCAATTAGTCCTGTTAGTTCATCTGTAGCAAACAAGACCTTTTCCATTTCGTGCTCTGGCTTTGCTGTAGCCTTTGTTAAGCCATATCCATGGCTGCATATTGCGTGAATTATTTTTTTATCTATTTCTCTTTCATTTAATATCTCTTCAACCTTTACACAATGTTCTTCCGGATACATTTCAAAATCAAGGTCGTGCAAAAGTCCTACAATTCCCCAAAATTCCGCTTCATTCTCATAACCAAGTTTTTTAGCGAAGTATTCCATTACAAAACCCACAGTTTCAGCATGCTTTAAATGGAATTCTTCCTTATTGTATTCTTTGAGCAATGACCACGCCTCTTCTTTTGTAACCATTCAAATTCCTCCAATTCTAATTTATTAAGACAATTTTATACTATTTGATAAAATATGTCCATAGTATCATTTTGTAAAATGACTCAGGAACTATATCTGTAAAATTAAGGAAGACTGATTTGACTTTATACTATTGACATGTTAAAATCTATTTACCATACAGTTATTGTTTTTTATAAATAAATTATGATTTTTGCTTATTAATATTAGGCGAAAATTCTTAATATTAAATTAAATTTAAAAATTAATGATTGATTTTTTTCAAACAATATGCTAAAATTTTATGGTTGAGGAAAATGTATGAAAAATACCGGAAGAGTTCAGTCTATAGACAGGGCGGTTGCTATACTCGAATGCTTTTCTGAAAATAAATGTGAACTGAAATTGTCAGAAATAGCATGTAAGCTTGATTTGAATAAGAGCACAGTCCACGGATTATTGAATACCTTAAAACATCATGGATTTATTGACCAGGATCAGGAGACACAGAAATATCGGCTTGGATTACGTTTCCTGGGATTCAGCGATTTAGTCATAAGTTCTATTGATGTAGGAAACATTGCTTCTCCGGTGATTGAGAAAGTATGTGAAGAGATTGAAGAAACAGTTCATGTAGCAATGCTTGATGGTTCTGATATTGTATATATTGGAAAGAGGGAATGTAATAAATCCATAAAAACCTCCACAAAGATAGGAGCCAGGTTTCCGGCTTATTATACTGCAGATGGGAAGATAATTTTATGTCATATGGATAGGGAAAAGCTGAATGAGCTGGTTCCGGATAAAATTAAAAGGCTGACATCAACAACTATAACGGATAAGCAGGAATTATTTAAAGCTTTGGCTGAAATGAAGGATAAGGGTTATGCAGTTGATAATGAAGGAGTAATACGAGGCCTGTCATGTGTAGCAGCGCCGATTATTAACCACATGGGAGATGTAAAATACAGCCTGAGCGTAACCGGACCCACAGTCCGGATGACAGAAGATAAAATTAAAAAGTACGCAGAAATAATTAAAGAAGCAACAATTGAAATATCATATAAAATAGGATATAAAGGATAGCGAGAGCATATCCTTTAAAAAATGAGTTATATCAGAACTGCATTCAGCAATGCTGAATAGCGTGAAATGTGGTAAGTCTATAATCAGCGGAAGCTGTTTATATAAAAAATTATGCATTTTGATGGAGGAAAAAAGTGAAAAAGATAGTATCATTAGTATTGGTCCTGACAATGTCATTATTTGCATTTTCAGGATGTGCAAAAGGAGAAGAACAATCAGAAGAACAATCAAATAACCAAAATCCGGTTTTAGAGGAACCAAAGACTGAGGAGTCTTCAGCCGGTGATACAGTTAAAACCGGATTAGCCGTTATTACATCTGTTGAAAAGTCAAAAGACGCAACTGCTGATGCAGAAGGTTTTGGTCAGTCTGATTCTGTAGCAGTGGCTGTTACAGTTGACAAAGATGGAAAGGTAGTTAAGGCAGCAATCGATACTGCACAAACTAAAATTAATTTCTCAACTGAAGGAAAGGTAACTTCTGATTTAACAGCTGTTTATAAGAGCAAACAGGAACTTAAAGAAGAATATGGAATTAAGGGTGCATCAACTTTAAGTAAAGAATGGTATGAACAGGCAAACTCATTAGCAGATTATTTTGTAGGAAAAACTGCTGATGAAATAAAAGCAATACCAACTGATGATGCAGGCGTTCCGAC
>DHUT01000100.1:11579-33395 GCA_002409285.1 Firmicutes bacterium UBA5227
GCGGTTGAAAAAGCTATAGCTAATGCTCAGGATATGGGAGCAACTGCTGATGATAAATTAGGTTTAGGAATTAACACCACAATTGATAAATCAAAAGATGCAGCTGCAGATGCAGAAGGTCAGACACAGGCATATTCAATTTACACAGCAGCTACTTTTGATGCTGACGGCAAAATTACAAGCAATGTAATTGATGCTTCTCAGGCAACAGTTAAATTTGATGCTGCAGGAAAAATCTCAACTGACTTGACAGCACCTGTTAAAACAAAGGTTGAGCTGGGTGATGAATATGGAATGAGAGGCGCATCAAAAATCGGTAAGGAATGGTTTGAACAGGCGGCTTCATTCTCCGAATATGTTTTGGGAAAAACCTCTGAAGAAGTAGCAGCGATAGCTGTTGATGGCGGTAAAGCTACAGATGCCGATTTAGTATCTTCCGTTACGGTAGGAATTGATGAATTCCAACTGGTTATAGAAAAGGCAGCAGCAACTGCAAAATAATTAAGTTATAATTAAAAACTACAAAGCCCCGGTGGATAACCGGGGTTTTTATGTGCCATAAAGAAATCGTTGTATTGACACTTGTGCAAGTTTAATATAAAATGGAAAGGTAGCATATCACTTTACGTGGAGATTATATGAATAAAAATTTTTTGAATTTAAAGATGATTTTATCATTTGTAAAAGGGCATGCCCATTTACTGGCTATTTCTGCAATTGCCACTATAATAAGGGTTCTCGCAAACTTTGCCACACCACAGATAATAAGATTTACCGTTGATTCGATTATTGACGATGTTCCAATTTCTTTTAACAGCACTGTTATGAGCTTTATTGACAGCATTGGAGGAAGGGAAGGCATACAACAAAATATCTGGATATGTGCGTTGTTCGTTTTGATTCTTGCTTTGATTACAGCTTTAAGCGATTATACATCAAGGTTGACAATTGCAAAAGGAACTGAAGGCATAATTAAAAGCTTAAGAGATGATTTGTTTGATCATATACAAAGGCTGCCCTACAGCTGGCATATTAAGAATCAGACAGGGGATATAATTCAGAGATCTACTTCAGATGTGGAGGTTGTCAGGAATTTCATCGGCACGCAGCTGTCTGAGATGTTCAGAACCATAATACTTGTTGTTATTTCCCTTATACTGATGTTTTCTATGAATGTAAAACTTACTTTGATAGTTTTGCTTTTTGTACCGCTCATAGTTCTATATTCGGGGATATTTTATGGTATTCTTTCAAAAAAATTCTTAGTAGCTGATGAGGCTGAAGGAGAGCTGTTTACTGTGACTCAGGAAAATCTTACGGGAGTCAGGGTGGTTCGTGCTTTTGGAAGAGAAGGGTATGAAATAGAGAAATTTTCAGAAAAAAATAACAGGTTTTCGGATTTGTGGGTTAAGCTGGGATATCAGTTGGGGTATTATTGGGGAATAGGTGACCTGGTAACAGGAATTATAGTAATGATAATTGTAGTGATTGGTTCGGTTTATTCGGTAAATGGCATTATAACACTGGGTGAATTCATGGCTTTTGTTTCATACACATCAATGATGGCATGGCCTTTAAGAAGCTTTGGTAGAATACTGGGAGAGCTTAGCAAGACAAAAGTTTCTGCCGAAAGAATATGTGAAATACTTAGGGAGCCGACGGAACAGGACAGATTAGATTCTGTTATGCCGGATATGAACAAGGATATAGAGTTTAAAAATGTAACATTTAAGTACGAAGGAAACATTCCTGTGGTAAATGATGTAAGTTTTAAAATAAAAGCAGGTACAACCTTTGCAATCCTGGGAGGAACCGGTTCAGGGAAAACAACGCTTATGCATCTGCTTAATCGATTGTATGATTTGCCTGAAGGCTGCGGAAGTATTACAATCGGAGATGTTGATGTAAGAGATATAGTCAGAGAGCATTTGAGGAAAAATATAGGTATGGTGCTGCAGGAACCGTTTTTATTTTCAAGGACTATTAAAGAAAACATAAGTATTGTAAACCCGGAATCTAATTTTGAAGCTATAAGAAATGTTTCTTCTATTGCTCAGGTAGATGATGCTATTGAAGGCTTTTCAAAAGGCTATGATACCATAGTGGGAGAAAGAGGAGTTACACTGTCAGGAGGTCAGAAGCAGCGGGTGGCCATAGCACGAATGTTATTGCAGGACACTCCTATAATGGTTTTTGATGATTCTTTGTCCGCAGTTGACTCGGAAACAGATGCAAAAATACGAGAGGCACTGAAAAAACAAAAGAAAGGTTCTACATTAATATTGATTTCCCATAGAATAACAACACTTATGCAGGCAGATACAATATTGGTTCTTGATAAAGGTAAGGTTTCGGACATTGGAACTCATGATGAATTGATCAGCCGTGAAGGAATTTATAAAAGTATTTATGATGTTCAGATGAATATGTCTGATATAGACGGGGTGGTGATGTAATGGAATACTTTGAGGAGGATAATGCCAGTAAATCATTTAATATAAAACCATGGCTTAAACTTGGAAGATTTTTTAAACCATACAGCAAAAAGCTGGCTGGAATAGTTGCGTTTATGCTTATTACTGCAACAATGGACTTATCGATACCATTATTTCAAAAATATGCGGTTGATAATTTTATTGTTCCAAGAACTACCGAAGGTATTGAAAGATTCATAGCGGTGTACGCCATAGCTTTAATAATAACTACCGTGGCTGTAACTGTATTTGCCCGCCTTGCGATTGTTGTTGAAATGCATATCGGAAAGGATTTAAGGGAAGAAATATTTTTGCATCTGCAAAAACTTTCTCTTTCTTATTATAACACAACGCCTGTGGGATATATAATGGCAAGAACACTATCTGACACAAATAAAATCGGTTCAATGATAGCTTGGGGCATAGTGGATGTATTCTGGTCCTTTGCCTATGTAATCGGTGCATTTGGAGCGATGTTTATGCTTAACTTCAGGCTTGCTTTGATTGTAGCGCTGGTTGTGCCTGCAATGGCATTAATAACTCTGTATTTTCAAAAAAAGCTGCTTGTCACCAGCAGAAGCCTCAGGAAGATAAATTCCAGGATTACAGGTAATTTTAACGAAGGTATAACAGGAGCAAGGACTTCCAAGACTTTGGTTATAGAACATAGGAACCTGAAAGGCTTTAAGAATTTAAGTTCTGAGATGAACTTTTCAGCTGTAAAAATGGCTAAGCTAAACGCAATTTATATTCCGTTAATTGTATTTTTAGGTTCTGCGGCTTCTTCGGTAGTATTGGCAAGAGGAGGTCAGCTTGCCTTAAACCAGGTAATACAAATTGGAACTTTATCAGCATTTCTGTCATATGCAGTAAATATTTTTGATCCTATTCAGAATCTTGCCAGAACTTACACTGATATTGTATCCTTGCAGGTCAATATTGAAAGGGTCACCGAGCTTTTAGAAATGGAACCTCTGATTAAAGACAGAGAAGATGTTATTGAAAAATATGGAGATAACATACATCCCAGAAAAGAAAACTGGGAGCCTATAGAAGGTGAAATTGAATTTAGAAATGTGTCTTTTAAATATCCTGATGGAGATGAGGAGATCCTGAAAGATTTTAATCTTCATATCAAGCCGGGTACAAATGTGGCAATTGTCGGTGAAACCGGAGCAGGGAAGAGCACATTGGTAAATTTGGCATGCAGGTTTTTTGAGCCTACAAAAGGGCATATACTTATAGACGGAACTGAATATAGAGAAAGATCTCAGCTCTGGCTGCATTCGAACATTGGATATGTACTCCAAGATCCACATTTGTTTTCAGGAACTATCAGAGAAAATATACGCTATGGAAATTTGGAAGCATCGGAAGAAGAAATTATCAGGGCTGCGGAAATAGTGTCTGTGGATAAAATAGCAGAAAAATTGGAAAAGGGCTATGACAGCCAGGTGGGTGAAGGAGGAGACAGGCTTTCTACCGGAGAGAAGCAGCTTATATCCATAGCCAGAGCAATATTGGCAGACCCAAGAATTTTTGTTCTTGATGAGGCAACTTCATCGATAGATACAAGCACAGAAATTAACATTCAAAAAGGGATAGATTATCTTCTGAAGGATCGAACATCTTTTATAATTGCTCACAGATTATCTACAATTAAAAAGGCGGATATAATTTTAGTAGTGAAAGATGGCAAAATAGTGGAGCAGGGAACTCATAAAAGTTTAATAGAAAGCAGAGGGTATTATTATACACTATATACAAAGCAGTTTGAAGAGGAAAAAATCCTTGAAGTTTTGAAGTAACAGCAATTTCAAATAATTTACATTGACACGATTTTTAATTTATGTTATCATTCATGTACTGTGCTACACGGGGAGGTAGCGGTGCCCTGTACTTGCAATCCGCTGTAGCAAGGTGGAATTCCCTCTCGAGGCTTATATTGTGAGGCCCGACTTTTTTAAGTGGCGTTGATGACCTGGTCTTGCGCAACGAAACCCTGTGAACCCTGTCAGGTTCGGAAGGAAGCAGCAGTAAACAGATAGTTTTGTGTGACGCAAGGGTGCTGGGTTTGAGTTAACTGTTAAAGTACGCTTGTGATATATTGTCGACGGAGGGTGCACAGTTTTAATAATGAATAATGAATAATGAACAATGAATAATGAATAATGAACGAACTAAAAATTCTTCTGCAGTATTACAGAAGGATTTTTTTAGTTTTCAGCTAAACAATCTTATGTGAGAATCAGCGTATAGATAAAATTGTACCAGAACCTGCAATTTGATAAAACGTACAACTGACATCTATATAAATTATTAAACTGTATCTTTTAAAGGGTACAGATTGCGATATAATATAATAAAGTACAGATGAATACATAGGGTGGTGATAAGTATGAAGGATAAAAAAATAAAAGAAATGGTGTATACATCATTGTTTGCTGCGTTAGTCTGCGTTGCAACCTTTATAATTAAGATTCCTACACCTGCAACCAATGGATATGTTCATTTAGGAGATGGTCTCATATTTATATCAGTATTGTTATTAGGCAGAAAAAACGGGGCCTGGGCCGGCTCAATAGGAGCAGCATTGGCAGATATTTTAGGAGGATACAGTTTCTATGCGATTCCAACTTTTATAATCAAATGGATAATGGCGTATTGTATGGGTGTTGTAATTGAAAAATTGCCAGACAGATTTAAATACAAATGGGTGGCAGGAGCTGTATTGGGGAGCATATGGCAGGTAATCGGCTACTATATTACAGGTTCAGTGATGGTTGGAAGTTTCATTTCAACCATAAGTGAGATTCCGGCAAATATAATTCAGTCTGCAGTTGGTATAATTTCAGCAGCGGCATTTATGGCGGTATTTAAACAAACGCCGCTGGGGAAGGAAACAACGGAGTGTTAATGATGAAAAATGGGGCTTTCTCAGAGGTGAAAGCCCTTATTTTTGTGCTATGATTTTTGCATAAATTTTGTTCCGCATTTTTGACAGGTTACTGCAATTTTACCTTTTCCCCTTGGTGCGCGCAGTTCCTGTTTACAATTTGGGCATTTGAAATATTTATAATCTTTCCGGGACTTTAAGATATTGTGTTTTTTCTTTAACCATCTTACCGCAGGGTTCCAGTAGTTAAGAAATTTATTGTTTTCTTTTTGTCTTGCTAAAATATTTTTTGACATTGTTCTGTAAATGCAGACAAAAAATATTATATAAGTTATCACGGTTAGTGCATACCAATTAAAGGCATTGCCAATGAATGTGAAAACCATGCCGGCAATAAACAGTGCTGCAGTAAGCTGGTCAGTGCCGTATCTCCCCACCATAAAGTTTCTAAATCCGTTCATTTTTCTCCTTCCTAATCTTGTGTTGTTACTACTTCCGGGTTGATAAATACCGGCATATACAATGCTTCCGACAAATTTCTGCCATCGGGGAAATTAGTAAAACCTTTCAGATTTTCTCCGTTAACGGTTATTTTAATACTATCAACTCCCGGTATTGAAGTGAAGGTATATATGAAAGATTCAATCATCATTTGCCTTAAGTCGTCTTTACCCTTATGAGCATTTAAAAGCTCGTTGTTAAAGTCCAGTATAAGTGTTGTTCCCTGAATGCTTGCATTGTTTAAAGCTACACTTTCAGGCACAGGGCTTCTCCCATGGTCTATACCGGAATCCTTATATCCGTCAAATAATTTTTGAGCTTTTAATTCGGTCGTATCATTTTCTATTATGCCCAGCTTGTTTAAATCAGGTTCATAATCGAACAGGTAATACCGATCATTTAGCTTGTATGCCATGTATAACAAATAATTTCTTTCTTTGTTAGGCAGTGAATTTATAAGTTCACTTGACAGGCCGTTGAAATAGGTATCAGTTTTTTTTCTGTCAACAGTGAAGGTAATGCTGTTGACAGGCCAATATCTATCCACATCAAAAATTGTTTTTACAAAGGACTTATAAGCAAGCATAGATTCTGTTGTTCCATTATTGTAACCTTCATATGAGCTGGGAAGATCAATTACCACGTTACCGTTATTATAGGTTGTGTTTGTAACATCTTTTATGGCTGATGTCATTCCGCTGCTTAAAGGTCCGTTTTGAAGCTGCTCTATGGCCATTCTGGTAATGGACTTGTCTTCAACTACAAAACGTGTAACAGGAATTAAAGTGTCTGAATTTTCTGCGGCAAAATACAGAGTTAAGCCTTTTGTACCTGCAGGAGCCTGACTTATAGCAGAGTAATAGCTTCCGCCCGTATCGTATGTAACATTAACAGATAAAGCGGATTTTTCGGGTTCGGGTATTAATTGAGAGCTGAAAATAAATTTGTATGTTCCGTCTTCAAGTCCCAACTTTTTCTGGCTTATATCCAATGTTGTAACAATTGGATCATCCGGCTTAACGGATATGGACATATTTATGGATGGAGAAACCAGTTCAAGGTTTTTTATTCCGCTCTTTAATAACTTTCCTCCCTGATAGACATCAAGTGTGAACAGTATGTCAGAAACGCTTTTAATTGTTTCTTCATTTAAAGACACATGATTAATAGTTATTGACTCAGGGTTTAATAAGTTTTCCTCATCGGATTCCAAGCTTAAGGTGCTCGCTTTTTCCGGGGTATCTATATTGATTGTACCCCTGTAATCAATTGGAGAAAGATTAAACAAATATGTCGAAGAAAGTAATCCTATCAGTGCTAATATAATAATATTATTGAATGCCTTCATATATAAAACCTCTTAATCATTTTATAAAAGTATTATATATTAAATCTTAAGAAAAATAAACAATTTTATATAATGAATTATATAATTACGGCTTCAATTAGCATTATCGTGTTAATTTTCATATAATAATGTAAAAGCTTTGAGGTGGTGAATATGGGCAGAGGACAGTATGACCAAGATAAATATGATAAACTGTATGATATGATTGAATTAGTATATATTTTAAACAGGTTGTCGGATAATTCATATATAGATGAGCGTTCAAAACATCAACTGACGGAGATGCTGAATGATGCTCTGGTTGTAAAATACAATTTCGACAAATATAAGTTTCAGGAACCGTTAAGAAGACAACCGGAGATTGGCTGCAACAAAGATGACAGATGCTATTCCCACAAAAATGAATCTTTTTTAGACAAAGTAATATTTTTTTTAAAGTCATTAAATGATTCATAATAAGTAACACTTAAACGGTTACATGAATAATATATAGAAAAATTAATTTTAGGAGGTTCTATATGTTTAACAATATATTAGGAGACAGCGGAGACAGCTTGCTATTCTTCTTCTTGCTTTTAGTAGTTCTTGTATGCTTCTGCGGAGATGACGGTCTGGTAGGCGGAATAGGCGGATTTGGAGATAATGACAGCCTGTTATTCTTCTTCTTATTATTAGTTGTTTTGTTTTGCAGCTGTGGTGATAGGGTAGGCGGAATAGGAGATCGCTGCTAATCGTTTAACATAGTAAGTTTTAACAAAATCTTCCCTAATATCCAGGGAAGATTTTTCAATTTATGTAAGCGGCAGTAAGCAAATAAATTGCTAAAAGTCTGTTATTAAAAAAATTTTTTGTACATAATTAAAAAACATAATACGCTCTGCAAATACTGAAAAATGAATAAATAATTAAAAAAAGTATTAAATAGAAAAAATAAAAAAACGTTTGTAGTTTCATAACAGGAAACAAACACATAAAAAATTATATTGACAAGAAAAAATAAATGTATTATTATCAATTTTAAAATTATCTAAAAACAATTAGGTGGTGTTACAAAATGAAGAAAAAAACATTTTTATCGTTAATCGCTGTATTAACAATGACAGGATTGTTTGTTTCCTGTGGAACTAACAAAAGCAATAATGAAGTAGCAAATGAAGTGGTAAACAAAGTGGAAGGTTCCGGGAATTCCGGAACTGACAATTCAGGGGAAATAAAAATAGGAATTAACTTTGAATTGACAGGTGAGGTTGCCTCCTATGGGCAGTCAAATGTTGATGGTATCATGATGGCATTTGATGAAATAAATGCGGAAGGCGGAATAGACGGGAAAAAAATAACTGCTGTACAAATAGATAACAAGTCAGATCCTGCTGAGGCAACTTCCGTTGCAACAAGACTTATGACACAGGAAAAAGTTGTGGCAGAGTTAGGACCTGCAACGTCAGGTAATTTTATGGCAACAATACCTGTTGCAATGCAAAACAAGGTACCTGCAATTTCCGCATCAGCAACCGCAGACAAAGGAGTGACCGTGGATGATAAGGGGAATGTAAATGAATATGTGTTCCGTCTTTGCTTTAATGATTCATTTCAGGGTGTGACAATGGCAAACTTTGCACTTAACAATCTTGAAGCAAAAAAAGCAGTAATAATTAAAGATAATTCAAGTGATTACGGCAAGGGACTTGCGGAAAATTTCAAGGATACCTTTGAAAAATCAGGTGGACAAGTAGTCAGCGAAGAGGGTTACGTGTCAAAGGACAAAGATTTTAATGCCGTTCTTACCAAAATCAAGGGAAAGGATTTTGATGTAATATTTATTCCGGGATATTATCAGGAAGCAGGTCTTATTATTAAACAAGCTCGTGATCTTGGAATAGATGCTCCGGTTCTCGGTGCCGACGGATTTGATTCCCCTGTGCTTTTAGAGCTTGCAGGTGCCAATGCATTAAATGACGTATACTATTCAAACCACTATTCATCTTTAGATCAGGATCCACTGGTTCAGGAATTTATAGCAGGATTTAAAGAAAGATACGGTGCAGACCCAAATGCATTTAATGCACTTGGATATGATTTGGGGAAATATATAGCTGATGCAATAGAGCGTGCTGGTTCACAAGAGCCGGAGGCGGTTAAGGATGCTCTTAAGTCTACCAAAGGGTTCCGTGGCATTACAGGTACCTTTGATATGGATGAAAATCATAACCCTGTTAAATCAGCGGTTGTTATAGGTTTGAAAAATGGAGTACAGGCTACAAGTGTAAAGGTAGATCCAAAATAGGAAGTAAAAGTAATCATAAAGATGAAAACAATTAAGTTAGCATGCTTTCATGCTAACTTATACTGTTTTAATTTTAAAGCGGACAAATATTTGTCCGCATCATAGGTGAACAGTATATACTAATTCACTTCAAGGGAACTATTTAATGTGAATTAATATAAATTGTTAGTTTCGCATAAGGAGGTGCAGCTTTGAATCAATTTTTACAACAATTAGTGAACGGAATTTCGCTGGGAAGTATATATGCTTTGGTTGCCTTGGGGTATACTATGGTTTACGGAATTATTAAATTAATAAATTTTGCTCACGGGGATGTTTATATGGTTGGTGCATACGTGGGCTTTGCGGTTACCACTTATGCAGGTATTGGATTTATTCCTGCTTTGATTATTTCTATGCTTTCCTGTGCATTACTTGGAATTGTCATTGAAAAGGTAGCATATAAACCCCTTAGGAACTCTGCAAGAATCGCAATTTTAATCACGGCAATAGGTGTTTCATTATTACTGGAATATGTAATGATGTACTTTGTAGGTGCGGAGGTCAGATCCTATCCAAAGCTGCTTGACGATTCAGTATTGAAATTTGGTAATATAATTATAAACATACAGCAAATATATATTGTTTTTACAGCTATAGCATTAATGTTGCTGCTTCAGTTTGTTGTTAAAAACACCAAAATAGGAAAGGCCATGCGGGCCGTTTCAGCAGACCGGGATGCAGCTCAGCTGATGGGAATAAGGGTTGATAGCACAATATCTTTTACCTTTGCCATTGGATCTGCTCTGGCCGGTGCCGGAGGGGTGCTGGTAGGCATATACTATAATTCCATTGACCCTCTCATGGGTATGATGCCGGGATTAAAGGCGTTTGTTGCGGCAGTATTCGGAGGGATAGGAAGCATACCCGGGGCGATGATAGGAGGTCTTTCCATAGGCATACTGGAAACTCTTGTTTCCGGTTACGGAAATTCAATGTACAGAGATGCGGCGGTATTTGCGTTTCTGATTATCATATTGATTCTGAAGCCTTCGGGGATCCTTGGCAAGAATACGAAGGAGAAGGTGTAGCATGAATAGCATGAAAGTAATAAACAAAAAAAACATTTTAATCCTAATAGTAATAATTGTATTCTATGCAGTTGCTCAGGCTTTGATTAATAATGGAACAATAAACAACTTTTATGAAATAACGCTGGCAACCATATGCATTAACATAATCCTTGCTGTAAGTCTGAATCTTGTTACAGGTTTTACAGGGCAGTTTTCTCTGGGACATGCGGGGTTTATGTCAATAGGAGCATATGTGGGAGCACTGATAAACATGGAAATGAATTCAACATCGGGATTTCTTGCGGGAATTCTGGCAGGTGCTGCAGCTGCGGCAATTGTAGGAATACTAATAGGTATTCCTACCCTGAGACTGAAGGGTGATTATCTGGCAATCGCAACTCTGGGGATGGCTGAAATAATCCGTGTTGTTTTTCTTAACATGGATGATATCACAAATGGTGCCGCAGGCTTAAACGGTATTCCCAGGTTCACAAACTGGATGTGGTTGTTCATATTTACTGCATTAACTATAATATTAATAAATAACTTTGTACATTCCTCCTATGGACGTGCATGCATATCAATCAGAGAGGATGAAATTGCGGCAGAATCAATGGGAGTAAACACGACCATGTACAAGGTTATGGCGTTTGCCATAGGTGCATTTTTTGCCGGAATAGCAGGAGCGCTTTATTCATCGTACTTTTATTTTATAAAACCAAGTATATTTGGATTTATGAAATCAATTGATATTTTGGTAATAGTAGTGTTCGGAGGAATGGGAAGCATTACGGGTTCTGTTATTGCAGCGGTTGTACTGGCGGTTTTAACAACCTTCCTGCAGTCCTATTCAGAGCTGAGGATGATAATTTATGCATTGCTTCTGATTGTAATAATGATTTTCAGACCTCAAGGCCTTATGGGAACAAAAGAAATTACAGATTTGTTTAAAATAGTGAAAAAGAATGAGAAAAATCAGTAGAGGAGGGGGCATATGCCACTTTTATCAGCAGACAAATTAACAAAGTCCTTTGGAGGACTTACAGCAGTATCCGATGCAAGTATGGATATTGAAAAAGGGGAGCTTGTGGGACTTATCGGACCTAACGGTGCAGGAAAAACAACTTTTTTCAACATTCTCACAGGAGTGTATGCTCCAACCTCAGGCAGCATAAAACTTGAAGTGGATGGTACGGTAAAGGACATAACAGGCTTTAAGCCATATAATATCACAAAGTCCGGTGTTGCCCGTACCTTTCAGAATATAAGGCTGTTTAAGGATTTAACGGTGCTTGACAATATAAGGATAGCCATGCACCAGAACATAAAATATTCCCTTCCCTCAGCATTTCTTCGTTCAAATAATTTTTATTACGAAGAAGAAAGGCTGGTAAAGGAAGCGGAAGAATTGTTGGATATTTTTAATCTTACTGACAAGAAGAATGAATTGGCAAAAAATCTTCCTTATGGAGAGCAGAGGCATCTTGAGATAGTAAGAGCCATGGCAACCAGACCTGTGCTTTTATTGCTTGATGAGCCTGCTGCCGGGATGAATCCAATGGAAACCGACAATCTGACTAAAACCATAGCTAAAATAAGAGAAGAGTTCAATCTTACAATTTTGCTGATAGAGCATGATATGTCATTAGTTATGAAAATATGCCAGCGCATTTATGTTCTTGATTACGGAACAATGATTGCAGAGGGTTCTCCGTCTGAAATTAAAAACAGCAAGCGGGTTATAGAGGCCTACTTAGGGGAGGATGTACGATATGCTTGAGATCAAAAATCTTAATGTTTACTATGGTGTTATTCATGCGCTCAAGGATATTTCGCTTACGGTGAATGAAGGAGAAATCGTCACACTGATTGGGGCTAATGGTGCCGGAAAGACCACAACCTTGAGAACTATTTCAGGATTAAACAAAGCTGCAAGCGGACAGATTCTGCTTGAAGGGAGAGATATTACCGGTCTGTCTGCTCCAAAGAGAGTTGAAATGAGATTGTCGCAGGTTCCTGAAGGCAGAAGAATATTTCCTACCATGACCATAGTTGAAAATCTGGAAATGGGAGCATATCTGAGAAAGGACAAGGCGGAAATAAAGGAGGACATGGAGCATGTTTATGAATTGTTCCCCATACTGGGCGACAGGAAAAAACAAGCTGCGGGAACTCTTTCCGGAGGAGAGCAGCAAATGCTTGCCATGGGACGTGCCTTGATGTCAAGACCTAAAATACTTCTGATGGATGAGCCGTCAATGGGGCTGGCACCTTTGCTTGTAAAGGAAATATTTAATATAATTAAGAATATAAATAGCGAGGGCACCACCATACTGCTGATTGAGCAAAATGCCAAAATGGCTCTGTCAATTGCCGACAGGGCGTATGTAATTGAAACAGGTTCAATTGTAATGAGCGGTACAGGTGAAGAGCTGTCAAAGAGTGATGAAATTAAAAAAGCATACCTTGGAGGTGATTAGTAAGTAAAAACAACAAATAAAATTGATGCATTCCACTGCGAGAGCCTTATTCTTGATAAAAAAATAACTTGATTTAATTATCCGTATGGAATATACTATATACAGGCAAATCGGAAGATATCTGACGGTGAGCCCGGCTAAAAACAAAAAAACTGTACTGAATAATCAGGGTATACCTGTTTATAAAGGCAAGAAACCATATGAATTAATAATTGAACTTCTGCTCAATTATGTGTGACCTTGCGTTTGCAAGGTTTTATTTATATAAAATTGTAGAGGTAGAGCGAATTTATATTTAATAACTTTGATTAATTATGGGAGGTATGTATGGAAACAAGAATTGCTGTTGTAAGCATAATAGTGGAAGATATGGATTCAGCCGGGAAAATAAATGATATACTACATGGCTACGGGAAATATATAATCGGAAGGATGGGTATACCTTATCACAAAAGAGATATTTCAATCATAAGTGTGGTTATGGAGGCACCTGCAGATGTTATAAGTGCTTTGTCGGGCAAGCTGGGAATGGTGCCTGATGTTACTTCAAAAACAGTTTTTTCTAAAAAATATGATAATTCTGTTGACGGAGATATTGATGAAAGAAATTATTAACAGGCTTTATGCTGAAAAAAACTTAAGTTATGAGGAGCTTAAGCTTCTGATTGAGTGCACCGGGGAAGAGGATACAGAGTATCTTTTCTCCATGGCAAGGGAAGTATCAAAAAAATATTTTGGAAATAAAATTTATGTCCGTGGACTTATAGAATTTACAAATTATTGTAAAAACGATTGCTATTACTGCGGAATAAGACGAAGCAACAGAAATGTCCGGCGTTACAGACTCAATAAAGAAGATATACTCCAGTGCTGCGAAAATGGTTACAGGCTTGGATTCCGAACCTTTGTACTCCAAGGTGGAGAGGATCTCCGGTATTCCGATGAGCATATGGAAGACATAATTTCAGCTATCAGGTTTAAATATGCTGACTGTGCAATAACTTTGTCAATAGGAGAGAAAACCCGTGAGCAGTATGAAAAGTTTTTCAGAGCGGGAGCTGATAGATATCTTTTGAGGAATGAAACTGCGGGGAAGGAGCATTACAGGAAGCTTCATCCGCCGGAAATGAACGGAGAGAGCCGTAAGGATTGTCTTTTTACACTAAAAGACATTGGATATCAGACAGGTGCAGGGTTTATGGTCGGTTCCCCCTATCAGACAACCGGGGATATTGTGGAGGATCTTTTGTTTATTAATGAACTAAAGCCTGAAATGGTTGGTATAGGTCCGTTTATTCCTGCGACAAATACGCCGTTTGAACAATGCAGGGCAGGAGATTTGAAGCTTACACTTAAGCTGTTAAGTATAATTCGGCTTATGCTGCCAAATGTCCTTCTGCCTTCTACAACAGCTCTGGGGACAATACATCCCAGGGGCAGGGAGCTGGGAATACTTTCGGGAGCCAATGTAGTTATGCCGAATTTGTCGCCGGTTTCTGTGCGCAAAAAATACATGCTTTATGATAATAAAATATGTACAGGAGATGAAGCAGCTGAATGTAGATCTTGTCTCGACAGGAGGCTGGAACAGATAGGGTATGAAATTGCAGTGGACAGAGGAGATTTTTGTACCGAAAAGCTGCAGGAAGGGAGCATATAAATTGAGTCTGAACGATACACCAAGAGCTGACAGGCTTCACATAGGAATTTATGGGAAAAGGAACAGCGGAAAATCCTCTCTTATAAATGCGTTGACGGGACATGAAACATCAATTGTATCGCCTGTTGCGGGAACAACTACTGATCCTGTGTATAAATCCATGGAGATATATGGGTTGGGCCCTTGTGTACTAATTGATACCGCAGGATTTGACGATATGAATCGTGTAGGGAAGAAAAGAGTTGAAAAAACCCGGGAGGCAATGGAAAAAACCGATATTGCCATTGTGGTGTTCGATCCACGGGAACCTGTTGATGAGGAAAAAGAATGGATTAATGCATTTAATGAAAAAAATATCCCTGTCATTGCTGTGCTGAACAAGTCTGATACCATGGACAACATGAAAGATGTATCCGCACATATATACAATGAAGTGAACATTCTTCCGATAGAAATAAGTGCAAAGTATAAAAAGAGTATCGATAAAATTATTTCGGAGCTGATTAAAAATATGCCGGATGATTATGATGTTCAGACAATAACCGGGGGGATTGTCAGGGATGGAGATATGGTTTTGCTGGTGATGCCACAGGATATACAGGCACCAAAAGGGAGGCTTATATTACCTCAGGTTCAGACTATCAGAGAGCTTCTTGACAAGAGATGCATCGTTACGAGCGTTACGGCGGACAAGCTTGAGGAGGGGCTGAGAGCACTTAACAGATCCCCCGATGTAATAATTACCGATTCGCAGGTTTTCAAGTCAGTGTATGAGAAGAAGCCCAGGGAAAGCAAGTTAACATCTTTTTCCGTACTGTTTGCTGCATATAAGGGAGATATAGATTATTATACTAAAAGTGCGGAGGTTTTAGGCAGTTTAAATGATAATTCCAGAGTTCTTATTGCAGAGGCATGTACTCATGCACCCCTTCAGGAGGATATCGGAAGAGAAAAGCTTCCCCGGATGCTTCGCAAAAGATTTGGGGAAGGCATTGAAATAGATATAGTAAGTGGACCGGATTTTCCGGAGGATATTTCCGTGTATGATATTATAATACAATGCGGTGCATGTATGTTCAACCGCAGACACGTAATGTCAAGAATAGAAAGAGCGGTGCGCTCAAATGTACCCATGACAAATTATGGTGTTGCCATAGCTTATTTGTCAGGTATACTGGATAAGATTTCATTAACTTAATCTATTAGATTAAGTTTATAAAGGGAGGTACCATGTATAACGTAAAGTCAATGGATTCAAACGAGTATATAGATGACGGTGAAATATTAAGCTCGCTGAAGGAAGCCGATATACTGGCAAGGGACAAGGAACAGGTTGACAGAATTATAGAAAAAGCACGTGGCGGAAGGGGCTTGACTCACAGGGAAGCAGCGGTTTTATTGGCTGTAGACGATGATGAAACACTTGAAAAAATGTTTAAAACTGCAAAAGGAATTAAAGAAAAAATATACGGAAACAGGATAGTATTGTTTGCTCCATTATACTTGTCAAGCTACTGTGTTAATAACTGCAAGTATTGTGGATATAAATGTTCCAATAAAATTGGTCGCCACCAGCTTACTCAGGAGGAACTCAGGGAAGAAATTAGGGCTTTGGAAGCTATGGGACACAAGAGGCTTCTTTTGGAGGCAGGAGAAGATGACGAGCTATGTCCTATAGAATACATTTTAGAATGTATCAAAACAATTTACGATGAAAAATTTGAGAGAGGTGCTATTCGAAGGGTCAATGTGGATATAGCTGCTACAACGGCAGAAAACTACAGAAAGCTTAAGGAAGCAGGAATAGGAACATACATACTGTTCCAGGAAACATACCACAAATCGACATACTTAAGTCTCCACAGCGGACCAAAACAGAATTACGAATGGCACACCGAGGCTATGGACAGAGCAATGCTGGACGGAGGAATTGACGATGTGGGAATTGGACCTCTTTACGGATTATATGATTATCACTATGAAACAGTGGCACTTTTAATGCATGCTGAACACCTGGAAGCAGTAGTAGGTGTGGGACCTCATACCATATCTTTCCCAAGACTGCTTCCGGCAGAAGGTGTGGATTATGGAAACTTCCCTTACCTTGTTAAGGACAGAGATTTCAAGAAGGTGGTAGCGGTAATTCGTCTTGCTGTTCCATATACCGGCATGATACTTTCCACCAGGGAAACGGAGCAGTTCAGAAATGAACTGCTGGATATAGGAATTTCTCAAATGAGTGCAGGTTCAAGTGTTGGTGTAGGCGGATATGCCAAAAGACAAACTGTAGATGAAGATGGCACAGATGAAAAACCTCAGTTTAATCTTGCTGACCACAGAAAGCCTGTGGACGTGCTGAAGGGTCTTGTAAAGGATGGATATGTACCAAGCTACTGCACAGCCTGTTATCGCCTGGGAAGAACCGGGGACAGATTCATGCCCCTGGCTAAGTCAGGTGAAATAAGCAATTTTTGTCTTCCGAATGCGCTGCTGACATTTGAAGAATATTTGCAGGACTATGGGGATGAAGAGTTGAAAGAGTCAGGTCGTGAAATGATTAAATCAGAAATTGAGAAGATTCCAAATGTAAAAAGAAGGGAAAAGGCTGCGGAGTATCTGGATAGAATTGGAAACGGAGAAAGAGACCTGAGATTTTAGTATTTGTCTCGTCACGTTTAAAGGTTATAATTAACAAAGGGGGGACTGATTAATAATTTATTAGTCCCCCGGGTTTATCTATTTCAAATATTTTTCAAACCAGTTGGTCATTTCCTCCATACGCCTTACTCTGTGGCGGGGCTTCCCACTTCTGCTCAGCTCATGATTTTCACCCCTGAACATGCAAAGCCTTGCGTCGACGCCATGGTATTTTAATGCGGTGAACATCTGCAAACCTTCTGCAAGCCAGCAGCGGTAATCCTCCTCCGAATGTATAAACAATGTTGGTGTAACAGCCTGGTTGGCATATTTCAAAGGTGAATGAAACCACATCTTTTCCACGTTGTCCCAGGGTGTTGATTGAATCTGGTCAGCATTGAAATAATACCCTATGTCAGTTGTCCCGAATTTTGAAATCCAGTTAGAGATACTTCTTTGAGATACTGCACATTTAAACCTGTCCGTATGACCTATAATCCAGTTAGTCATAAAGCCTCCATAGGAGCCTCCGGTAACGCCTATGCGGCATTTGTCTATCTGTGGGTATTTTTCAAGCACCAAATCCGTGAACTTCATCAAATCATCATAATCGATGGTTCCATATTTTCCTCTGATATCTGCAAATTCGTCTCCCCTTCCGTCGCTGCCTCGTGGGTTGCAGAAGAAAACAAAATAGCCTTCATTTGCCCAGACCTGCATTTCATGATAAAAAATTTCACCATATACCGTCTTCGGACCTCCATGTATATCCAGTATTCCGGGATAACACTTATTTTTATCATAATCAGCAGGCTTTAAAAGGTATCCTTCGATTGTTATACCATCATTTTCAAATTCCAGCCTTTCAGGCTTAATAATGTTTTTTGTTTCCACAATCTTTTCATTAAACTTTGTTCTTTGAACTTCAACACTATTTTTAAATGTATATATTTCCTGCAGCTTAGTTTCGCGAAGTCCAATAAAAATAATATTTTCACTGCAAATGTCAAAGCAGTCTACAGAGCCGTTATCATCTGTTAATTTTTCAATTTTTCCGTCTAATGAGAGTTTTTTAATAAACGAGCTTTTGTTCTCAGTACTTATAAAGTAAAGACAGTCATTCAGCACTCTGTAAGAAGCTCCGCCACCATAGCGACAGTCTGAACCTACAGAATCATGCATCCCAAAATCATGGCAGCATAAAAGCTCCGTCTCACCGTTATTAAATTTATAAAAGTTCAAATTTTGATTTAAACCGTACTTATCCATGGGTGATGCCGCAAAAATAATTTCATCGCCTACAAATTCTGCAAAGCCTATACTAAATTCATCTTCGCCAATTAGCCTAATTGCTTTTTCGGAATACAAGTCATACAAATACAATTCATTTGTCAGTTCAAGCTTGTTTGTATAATTTTCTGATACATATAGTGCCTTGCCGTCCCTGATTCCCGTCACAGATACATTTTCAAACTGATTTGATATCGGGACTATATCCTTGGTTCCCTTATCAAATAAATACAGACGATTTCTCTTTTTGTTCGTGAAGCCCTCACCGTTTGCCCAGAAGGGTATTTCATCCAAAATTTCATAGTCCTTGTTTTCCCTAACCTTATCCATTGCTTCTTCTTTTTTTTCACCCTTGTGTGAATGAAGGTTTATTCCGTAGTGATCATATTCTGCAGTTATGAGGAATTTTTCATCTGCAAGTTTTTTAAATTCGTTGACTTTCATTGGTATTCTCATATATTCGTATGCTTCGCCGCCATGAATGTCAATAGCATAGAATACAGTCCAGTTTTCTCCTTCCTCAATTTTTTTCTTTAGTTTTTCGTCTCTTAAGGAAGGAAACAACAAGGTGTCATTATCAAGCCATATAAACGATTTTTCATTGTTCATGCCTGTAAGCTTTTTGTAATCTGAAGTCAGGCAGTTATAAACCCAAATGTTTGACAAATATTTGTTGTTGTCATAATCCATGCTGTGAACTGCAAACGCAGCATAATTTTTATCAGGAGAAAGTTCAAGACCCGACAGAAACTTGTAGTCCAAAAAATCTTTAAGCTTTAAGCTTTCCATTTAATTACCTCCATTGCCGTTTAATTTATATCGTGATACAATTATATATACAAAATCAGTAATATGCAATATCCCCAATTTATGTATTGCAATAATTAATTGGTTAGTAGTATAATTTTGTCTAAAGAAATATTTTGGAGGGATAATGATGAATTTAGAAACAAACATTGATTTTACTCTTAAGGTGCTTGAAGAAATAGTAACGATACCAAGTCCTACAGGATACTGCAAAAATGTTATGCAGCATATAGAAAAAATTGCAGGCGGTTTCGGGTACAATGTTTCAAAAAACAAAAAAGGAAACAGAATAATTGAAATAGAAGGGGTTGATAACGATTATTGCATAGGTATACCCGTACATGTGGATACACTGGGAGCCATGGTAAGATCAATAAATTCCGATGGGACACTGAAAATCACTACCATCGGCGGAAACATTTTCTCTACTTTAGATGGAGAATATTGTAAGATACATACGCGCAGCGGAAAGATATATACAGGAACAATGCTGTCAACATCTCCTTCGGTTCATGTATACAGCGATGCCAGAGATAAGGCAAGAACCGAAGAAAATATGATGGTGAGACTGGATGAGAAGGTTAAAAACAAAGACGAAGTGCTAAAATTAGAAATAGGTGTCGGTGACTTTATATCAATTGAGCCTAAGTTCACAGTTACACCATCAGGATATGTGAAATCAAGATATCTGGATGATAAAGCCGGAACAGCCTGCGCTTTAAGCCTGCTGGAGATGTTTAACCGTCTTGGAACAAAACCAAAAAATAAAGTTAAGATAATAGTCTCATCCTATGAAGAGGTAGGGCACGGATGCTCAAACATTCCTCAGGATATAGATGAGCTTTTGGGAATTGATATGGGGTGCATAGGTCTTGACCTGTCATGTACCGAAGAAGATGTATCAATTTGTGCCAAAGACAGCTCCGGTCCCTACGATTATGACATAACAGGAAGACTAATTGAACTTGCCGGGAAGTATAATTTAAAATATGCAGTGGATATTTATCCTATGTATGGTTCAGATGTTTCAGCCTCGTTAAGAGGAGGGAATGACATAAAAGGAGGTCTGATCGGTCCCGGTGTGCATGCTTCTCACGGAATGGAAAGGACACACAGGGATGGCATTGAAAATACAATTAAATTGATTTATGCGTACCTGACAGAATGAGAATAAAGGCTTGATGATATTCTTCTAAGAATTTAATATATTTCTGTTGTTTTTAGCGAGACGGGTAAGGAGAAAAAATGGATATAAAGACATATAAAAAGAATTTTGATTATTCCTATACATTTGGAATGTTTCCCACGGTAGAACTGATACAGTCAATGCCTGACAGGGTAATAAAGGTATTAGTAAGCTCTCATTACAAGTCAGAATCAAGTGCTGATATTTTTGAACTCTGCGAAAGATTTAATATCAGGACTGAGATAAATGATAAGGCAATTAAGCGTATCAGTGATAAGGATAATAACTACGTTATAGGAGTATTTGATAAATATGAATGTGTCCTGAATCCTGACAACTCTCATATAGTACTTGTAAATCCGGGCAATATGGGAAATGCGGGTACAATTATAAGAACTCTCACAGGATTTGGATTAAATGACCTTGCCATTATCAGTCCTGGTGTTGATGTGTTTGACCCCAAGGTTTTAAGAGCCTCAATGGGTTCACTGTTTAAAATAAATTTTGAATATTTTGACAACTTTGACATGTATAAAAAGAAATTTAATAACCGAAGAATTTATACGTTCATGCTTGACGGAGCTAAATCATTAAAGGATATAAAGCACGATAATAATGAACTGTTTTCTTTGGTTTTCGGCAATGAGGCCACAGGTCTTGATTCAAGCTTTTCTTTTGCAGGCACAAGTGTTTTCATAAAACATACAGACAGAATAGACTCATTGAATCTCCCCATAGCTGCAGGAATAGCAATGTATCATTTTTGCAGTTGATCTAAATTTGGAAAATATTTAATTGTATAACAAATAAAGGTTAAATAATTAATCTAAAGCTGTAAATAATATATCTGAGGTAGAAAATATTGTTACCTCAATAAAAGTTAATGAAGGTGATCGATCATTAAAAACTTTAACAGCATGAATCCGGATAACGATGTAAGGTTATACAATTGGGAAGAACAAGCAAAATTAGACAGCCAACAAAACTTAAGGGAGCAGATGAAGCAAATGAACAACAACTATCAAAACAAAAATGACAACAAATTTGAAAACAGAGAAAATGACAACAAATTCAACAACAAAGAAAATGATAACAAATTCAACAACAGGAACAATAATAACAGATTTGATGACAGAAACAATAATAACAAATTTGATAACAGAAACGATAACAGAGACAACAACAACAGATTTGATAACAG
>DHUT01000100.1:33549-42836 GCA_002409285.1 Firmicutes bacterium UBA5227
AACAGATTTGATAACAGGGAAAATAACAACAGGTTAGATAATCGTGAAAACAACAGATTTGATAACCGCGACAACAACAGATTTAATAACCGAGAAAATAATAACAAGGATAAAAATAAAAATAACGAAAACAATTTTAGATAGCATAAGTAGTTGAAGATTATAAAGAATGGACCTTTAAGGTTAAGGAGCCATTCTTTATTTTTTGATTTAATTTAAATCAAATAAATGTATGTTATAGGATTATCAAAAAGAGACAAGAAAATTCAATCTAAAAGTAGTTTTTTTCACGAGTTAAAACCTGTTGACAAATTGGGATTCAGGGCTTTATAATATGATTGTAAATTTGAGTGAATTATTAATCTTTTATTTATATTAAGAAAATTTAATAAATGTAATATTGGATGATAGGCTTGAGAGAGATCAATATGGGCGCCGAAGAAGCAAGTTGCACTGGTCGAAGTGCGATGAAACTTTCAGGCAAAAGGGTCAGGCCTGGACAATACTCTGAATAGCGATATAAGACAGAGACAATGACAGCGACATGTTATTGCTTCTGTCTTTTATTATATATAAGTATAATATTAAAGTATAAGGTTTAAAGGAGTGATTTAGTGAAAACAACACCGTTATATGAAAAACATTTGGAGCTAAGTGGAAAAATTATTGATTTCAGCGGATGGGCTCTTCCCGTGGAGTATTCAGGAATACTTTCGGAGCACGAAGCAGTGCGAACAAAATCAGGCTTGTTTGACGTGTCCCACATGGGCGAAATAACAGTAAAAGGCGAAGAAGCGGAAAAGTTTCTGCAAATGATTGTAACCAATGACGTTTCAGTGCTTACAGATGGACAGATTGCTTACACAACAATGTGTTATCCTACAGGAGGTGTAGTTGATGACTTGCTGGTTTATAAAAACAGCGATGAGGATTTCCTGTTGGTTGTTAATGCCTCAAACACTGATAAAGATTTTGAATGGTTAGAATCACATATATCCGGTAAGGTTGAAGTGAAAAATGTTTCACCATTTTATGCCCAGCTTGCTCTGCAAGGGCCTAAAGCACAGACAATACTGCAAAAATTTGTGAAAGAGGAGTTAAATGATCTGAAATTTTACCACTTTAAAAGTAATATGGATGTGGGTGGAATCAGTGTCTTGGTGTCTCGTACAGGATATACCGGAGAAGACGGTTTTGAACTATATTTTGCATCGGAAGACGGACCGCAAATGTGGGATATGCTTCTTGAGACGGGAAAGGATGAGGGACTTGTGCCTGCAGGATTAGGAGCAAGAGATACACTGAGATTTGAAGCAGGGCTTCCTTTATACGGTCAGGAAATTGACAAGGATATAACTCCATTAGAGGCAGGTCTGGGCTTTTGTGTCAAGCTTGCCAAAGATGATTTTATTGGTAAGGAGGCACTTGTTAAACAAAAATCAGAAGGACTGAAAAGAAAGTCTGTGGGCTTTGAAATGATTGACAGAGGAATTCCCAGAAGTCATTATGATGTTTATGCAGATGGGAAAAAAGTCGGTTATGTAACTACAGGAAGCTATTCTCCTACATTAAAGAAAAATATCGGGCTTGCTTTAATAGATGCTGATTATACAAAAGAAGGAACAGAAATAGAAATTTTGATAAGAGGCAAAAACTTGAAAGCCCAAATAATTAAAAAACCTTTTTATGCAAAAAAATATAAAAATAATAATTAATTAAATTTATCAATCATATAAAAATGGAGGAAGTTATGAAAATATTAAATGAGTTAAAGTATTCGGATTCTCACGAATGGATTAAGGTGGAGGGGAACAAAGCTTACATAGGAATTACAGATTATGCACAGGATCATTTAGGAGAAGTGGTTTATGCCGAACTTCCTGAAGTTGACACAGCAGTTAACACAGGTGAACAATTTATAGTCCTTGAATCGGTGAAGGCTGCGTCAGACGTTTATGCTCCGCTATCAGGTACAATAACAGAGATAAATGAGGAGCTGGCTGATAATCCGGGGTTTATAAACGAGTCACCCTATGAAGCATGGCTTGTTGCCATAGATATGTCAAATCCTGAAGAAGTAAGCACTCTTCTTTCGGCCGCTGACTACGAAAAAGTATGTGAATAAGGAGGAACTAATGGCAAGATATATAGGAAATACCAATGCGGACAGAGAACAGATGCTTAAGGAAACAGGCTTTGAAAACATTGATTCTCTGTTTAAAGCAGTTCCTGATTCGGTAAGGTTAAAAGCAGACTTAAACATACCAGAGGCTCTGTCTGAAATGGAACTTGTTAAACAAATGAAAACATTGTCAAATAAAAATATAAACCTGGACGATTACACGTGTTTTTTAGGAGCGGGAGCATATGACCACTATATTCCTGCTGTTATAGACCAGCTAACTTTACGACAGGAATTCTACACTGCATATACCCCCTATCAGCCGGAAATAAGCCAGGGAACATTGCAGGTTATATTTGAATACCAGACAATGATAAGCGAGTTAACCGGTCTTCCTGTTGTAAATGCCTCAATGTATGATGGAGCTACCGCTATGACAGAAGCAGCAATAATGGCATGCGAAGCCACAAGAAGGTCTGAAATTTTAATTGCAGGAAGCGTTCATCCCGAAAGCAGACAGGTGCTGGATACATATGCACAGTTCAGAAATATTACCGTAAGAACGCTAAAATATAAAGACGGTCAAATAGATTCAGAAGATTTAAAAAGCAAGCTAAACAAAAATACTGCCGGGGTTATTGTTCAAAGCCCAAATTTCTTTGGTATTATAGAAGATGTAGCAGCAGTTGAAAGAATAGTTCATGAAAACAAAAGCCTGCTGATTGTAAGTGCTGACCCCATATCCCTGGCGTTGTTGAAAAGCCCCGGTGAGCTGGGTGCAGATATAGCAGTGGGCGACGGGCAATCATTGGGAAACCCCCTTAGCTTTGGAGGCCCATACCTGGGGTTTATGGCAGTTACAGAAAAGCTTATGCGTAAAATGCCTGGTAGAATTGTAGGCGAAACAACCGATAAGGATGGAAACAGAGGATTTGTTCTAACACTGCAAACAAGAGAACAGCATATCAGGAGAGAAAAGGCAACCTCAAACATATGTTCTAATCAAGCCTTAAATGCTTTAACCGCTACAATCTATCTAACCTTAATGGGTAAGGAAGGACTAAGGGAGGTTGCAAATTTGTGCCTTCAGAAATCTCATTATACTTATAATGAGCTTATTAATACAGGAAAGTTCAGCCCTGTATTTACAAAACCTTTCTTTAAGGAATTTGTTGTAAAAAGCAGTGAACCGGTAGCAGAACTTAACTCAAAGCTTTTAAAAAGCAGCATAATAGGAGGATATGACATGGGAAAGGAATATCCTGAATTAAAAGAATGCTGGCTTATTGCGGTTACGGAAAAACGTACGAAAGAAGATATAGATTATTTAGTGCGAAAGGCGGTGGAATGATATGCAGAAGTATCAATCATTAATATTTGAAATAAGCAGAGAAGGACGAAAGGCCTATTCCCTGCCGGAATGCGATGTGCCTGCCAATTCAGCACAGGAGCTTATAGGCAGCAGCTTTTTAAGAGAAGATGCACCGGACCTTCCGGAAGTAAGTGAGCTGGACGCCGTACGTCACTTTACGCAGCTTTCCCAAAGGAATCACGGAGTTGATTCGGGATTTTATCCTCTGGGAAGCTGTACCATGAAGTATAATCCAAAGGTAAATGAAACTGTTGCAAGGTTTGCCGGGTTTGCCGGGATTCATCCTTGCCAGCCTGAAGAAACCGTGCAGGGAGCTATGGAAATTATGTATGAGCTTGGAGATATGCTGTCAGAAATAACGGGTATGGATCAGTTCACACTGCAGCCTGCTGCAGGAGCCCACGGAGAACTTACAGGTCTTATGATAATTAAAGCGTATCATAGAAACAGAGGAGACAAAAAAAGAAATACCATAGTTGTTCCTGATTCCGCACATGGAACTAACCCGGCATCTGCCGCAGTGGCAGGCTTTGATGTTGTGGAAGTTAAATCAAACGATAAAGGGTTAGTTGATTTAGAAGCATTAAAAGCTGCAATGAATGATGAGGTTGCAGGTTTTATGCTGACAAATCCCAATACTCTCGGGCTCTTTGATGAAAATATTCTAAGAATATCCAAAATAGTCCATGAGGCGGGAGGATTAATGTACTATGACGGAGCAAACACAAATGCTATTATGGGTATAACAAGACCAGGAGATATGGGATTTGATGTTGTTCACTTAAATCTTCATAAGACCTTCAGCACTCCTCACGGTGGAGGAGGACCCGGATCAGGTCCTGTAGGCGTTAAAAAACATTTAGCCGAATTTTTGCCTGTGCCCGTGATTGCTAAGGAAGGAGATAAATATTTGTTTGAATATGACAGACCATTGTCAATTGGAAAGGTTAAGTCCTTCTATGGACATTTCGGAGTATGCGTCAGGGCATACGCATACATAAGAAGCCTTGGACCTGATGGTCTGAGGGCAGTTTCTGAAAATGCGGTGCTCAATGCTAATTATATTGCAAGCAAGCTTAAAGATAAATATTACTTGCCCGCAAACACAGAATGCATGCATGAATGCGTATTCTCAGGAGACTGGCAGAAGGAAAAGAATGGTATAACGACACTGGATATTGCAAAGCGCCTGCTGGATTTCGGATACCATCCTCCCACAATTTATTTCCCTCTGATTGTTTCAGAAGCCATGATGGTTGAGCCTACAGAGTGTGAAACAAAGGAGACACTGGATGAATTTATAGCTGCAATGAGACAAATTGCCGATGAAGCGGAAAACAATCCTGAAATTGTTAAATCTGCCCCGCATACTACAATAATTTCAAGGCTGGATGAAGCAGCGGCAGCAAGAAAACCGGTACTTCGTTACAGCAAGAGTGTGTAGTATGGAAAGAGAATTAATAGTTATCGGTGGAGGTCCCGGTGGTTACGAAGCAGCCATAAGAGGGGCCCAGCTTGGAGCAAAAGTTACACTTATAGATGAAGATAATTTAGGCGGAACCTGTTTAAACAGGGGATGCATACCTACTAAATCTCTTTACAGGAATGCGGAAGCGGTAAATTCTTTAAGCAGGCTTGGCGAATTCGGCATATCTGTCGGTGAATATAATTTTGATATGTCCGCGGCTCAAAAAAGAAAGAATGAAGTTGTTAATAAGTTGGTAATAGGAATCGACCAGCTTTTAAAAGGAAATGGTGTTGAAGTAATAAAAGGAAAGGCATCCTTCAAGGGAAGCAGGATTCTCGAAGTTATTACAGGGAATGGCGAGAACGACATTGAGGAATTGACTGCAGAGAATATAATCATTGCCACCGGATCTTCTACTTCTGAGGTTTCTGTTCCGGGAATTAACTTACCGTGTGTAGTAACAAGCGATGAAATATTGAATTTTAATGAAGTCCCCAAAAGCCTGGCAATACTTGGCGGAGGCGTTGTGGGAATCGAGTTTGCAGGAATATTCGCTTCCTTAGGTACAAAGGTTACGATAATTGAATTCCTGCCTAAGATATTGTACAGACTGGATGAGGAGCTTTCCAAAAAGCTTACTGTTTATTTAAAAAAACAGGGAATAAAAATCATAACAGGCTCTGCTTTGAAGGAAGTTCAGCAGACAAGTGAGGGATTGAAGCTGACGGTTGCAAATGAAAAAGAAACAATAGATTTAACCTGCGATTTCTTATTGTCGGCAGCAGGCAGAAAACCTAATACAGAAGGGTTGAACCTGGAGCTGTCCGGCATAGAATACGACAGAAAAGGCATAAAGGTTGACGGTAATTACAGAACAACCTCAGAAGGTGTCTATGCTATAGGAGACGTTATAGGAGGAGTTATGCTTGCTCATGTTGCTTCAGAAGAAGGAAAGGTATGTGTTGAAAATATTTACGGACATAATTCAAAGATAAACTACAATGCGGTACCATCCTGTGTATTTACTTTTCCGGAAGCCGCATCTGTAGGTATGACAGAAGATGATGCCAAAGAAAATAATGTGGAATATATGGTGGGCAAATCCATGTTCGGAGCAAACGGAAAGGCGCTTTCCATGGGCGAAGGTGAAGGCTTTGTCAAGGTTCTGGCTGAAAAGGAAAGTCATAAAATAATAGGAGTACACATTATGGGGACCCATGCCAGCGATATAATCCATGAAGGTTCACTTGCCATACAAAGACAGCTTACGGTTGAAGATATAAAAGAGTCGGTATTTGCACACCCGACGCTGTCAGAGGTTTTTTATGAGGCTGTGTGCGCATGCACAGGAGAGGCGATACACTCGATGCCAAGAAAAAATAATAAATAGAATAAATTAAATAGAATAAATAAAGAAAAAAATATATAAAAATAAATATTGACAAAACTTTTTAAAGGATATAGAATAGCAAAAAGCTATGAACAGGACGAGTAAATCTACTTAGGTCATAAGAGAAGGAAGTTCGTCGGCTGAAAGACTTCCCTGATACATTAGATTGAAAACCACCTGCGAGCACAGTCCTGAAAAAAGTAAGGATTTGCGCAAGTCAGCGTTAAGACTGTTATATATATGGGTGGAAACGATATGCACTCGTCCTGTTTAGGACGGGTGTTTTGTTATTTATACTGTTTATGAAGCGAATTAATACGAGGAGAGATAAGATGAAGGATATAATTGTAGCAAAATTTGGAGGAAGCTCATTAGCTGACGGCAATCAGTTTATGAAGGTTAAGGATATTATCACCGGTGACAGCAGGAGAAGGTACATAATACCTTCAGCACCGGGTAAAAGATATAGTGAAGATCATAAAATCACTGATTTGCTGTATATGTGTCACCAGCTTGCTTCCCACAGAATAAATTTTGATGAAGTATATGCCATTATTTCAAAAAGATATGAGGATATATGCACTGAACTGGGATTAAAGCTGAATATTAAGGAAATACTTTCAGAAATTAAGGTCGGGATTACAGGTGATGCATCTGGAGACTATGCGGCAAGCAGGGGTGAATATCTGAATGCAATTATACTTTCAGAATATCTTGGGTTTGAGTTTGTAGACGCGTCTGAAATGATAATATTTGATTGTGATAATAATTTTGATTTAGAGAAGACAAGGGTTAAAATCAGGGCAAAGCTTGAAGAAATACCATATGCGGTTATTCCGGGATTTTACGGAGAAAATGAAAAAGGTGAAATAGTTACATTTTCCAGAGGTGGCTCTGATATTACAGGTTCAGTTATTGCATCTGCCGTAGAATGCGATCTTTATGAAAACTGGACAGATGTATCAGGATTTCTTATGGCAGATCCTAAAATTGTAAGTGACCCCAAACCAATAAAAAGCATAACATATAAGGAGCTGAGAGAGCTTTCATACATGGGTGCTCCGGTTCTTCACGAAGAGGCTGTTTTTCCGATAAAGCATACAGGAATACCTGTAAATATAAAAAACACAAACTTCCCGGAACATTACGGAACTATGATAGTGGATGATTTATCCCCTGAAACATACCCCGAAACAATAACCGGGATTTCAGGAAAGAAAAACTTTACGGTTATATCCATAGAAAAAACAATGATGTCTTCTGAAAAGGGATTTCTTCGTAAGCTTATTTCAGTTATGGAGAGTAATGATATATCAATAGAACATATGCCCTCCAGCATAGACTCCATATCTTTAGTAATTGCTGACTCTCAGCTTGGGTCAAAGCTTGATAAAGTAATTGAAGAAATACGCATATACTGTAGACCGGATTCCATAGTCGGCTACACTGATATGGCACTGGTAGCAGTTGTAGGTAGAGGCATGATAAGAACCAGGGGAATATCTGCAAAAGTATTTACCGCACTGGCAAATGAAGGCGTGAATATAAGAATGATTACTCAGGGCTCCAGTGAATTAAATATTATAGTAGGTATTGAAAACGCCGACTTCAACAGAGCAATTTCAGCCATTTACAAGGCTTTTGAGGGTGATCAGTGAACAAGTGCCGGTTCTTTCCGGGCTAAAGTTAAGAATATTAAATATAGAAATATTAGAAATATTAGAAATGAAGGAGGATTACAAAATGAAAAAATATAATGTGGCGGTTGTAGGTGCAACGGGTTTGGTCGGAGGTACAATTTTAAAGGTTTTGGAGGGGAGAAATTTCCCGATAGAAAATATATATTTTCTTTCCTCAAAAAAATCTGCCGGAAATTCAATATCATTTAAAAACAATAAGTATATTGTGGAAGAATTAGATGAAAACTCTTTTGATAAAAGCCTGGACTTTGTATTTTTTGCCGCAGGCGGACAGGTAAGTGAAAGGTTTGCCAAAACAGCGGCTAACAGCGGTGCGGTGGTAATTGATAACAGCAGTGTATTCAGAATGGAGAAGGATGTTCCGCTGATAGTGCCGGAAGTAAATCCCAAGAAAGCTTTTGATAATCATGGAATTATAGCAAATCCCAATTGCTCGACCATACAGAGCATACTTCCGCTAAAACCTCTCCATGACAGATTTAAGATAAGGAGAGTGATTTATTCCACATACCAGGCAGTATCAGGCTCAGGAATGGGAGGAATAAGAGATTTGGAAGAAGGAGAGATGAAATTTTATCCTCATCAGATCAGATCCAACACTCTTCCTCATATAGACAGCTTCCTTGACAACGGATATACAAAGGAAGAAATGAAAATGATAAATGAAACAAAGAAAATACTCAATGATGACAGCATAAAAGTAACCGCAACAACAGTAAGAGTTCCTGTAAAGAACTGTCACAGCGTATCCATAAACCTGGAATTTGAAGAACCATTTGAGATGGATCAGGTGTATAAGGTTCTGGAAAGCTTTCCGGGAGTTAAGATTAAGGACGATGTTAAGAATAATGTGTATCCCATGCCATTAGATGTTTCCGGTTCCGATGATGTATATGTAGGCAGAATAAGAAGAGATTTCAGCGTTGACAACGGACTTAATATATGGACAGTTGCGGACAATATCAGAAAAGGAGCTGCAACTAATGCGGTTCAGATTGCAGAACTGCTCATAAATAAGCATTAACACGGAGGAACAAATGATAAATATAGGATTGTTAGGACTTGGCACCGTAGGAACAGGAATACTTGAAATATTAAAAGAGAGAAATAATGGAATCAGAGTCAGTAAGGTTCTGGTCAATGATATTAACAAGAAGAGAGACATAGATTTAAACGGTGCGGTAATTACATCAGATTTCAATGAGATACTTTGTGACGAGAGTATAAGCATCATA